>JBGTEN010000152.1:0-18028 GCA_041747755.1 Arenibacter sp.
GTTAACAATATGGCTCCTATTAAAAAGAAAATTCCTAAAAAGATGGTCGCATTACGCATACTTCCCGTAACCTGAGCAATATAACCGTATAAAAATGTACCTATTACAATGCCGATTTTCTCGGAAACATCATAAAAACTGAAAAAGGAGGTAGTATCAATGGTATTAGGAATAAATTTGGAATAGGTTGAACGAGATAAAGCCTGAATACCCCCCATAACCAACCCTACACAACCCGCAGCAATATAGAAATCAGTTGGCGTAATCACAAAATAGGCATAAACACAAATTAATATCCAAAGTATGTTGACTACTATTAGAGTTTTTATATTTCCAAATAAATTCGATGCCTTTGCAGTAAGAGTAGCGCCAAGAATTGCTACAAGTTGAATCACTAAGATACTTACAATTAAACCAAAGGTTCTCTGATTGTCGGAACCCCACATAATTTCCTCTTCACCAAAATAGGTAGCTATTAGCATTACGGTTTGCACTGCCATGCTGTACACAAAAAAGGCTCCGAGATATCGCTTCAATTTAGTTTCATTACCTAGTTGTTGCCAAACTTTTTTAAGCTCTCTAAAACCATTTAAAATAATCTGCTCTTTAGGTCCTTCTCTCCTATTTCCCTTGGGCAAATTGTAAAAGGTGTATTGGCTAAAAATCATCCACCATATTCCTACAGTAATAAAAGAATATTTCATTGCCTTAATTTCCGCAATACCCGCTTCATCCGAGGTAATTCCAAAAAAATCGGGCCACATTACCATTCCTAAATTGAATAGTAATAAGAGAACACTTCCTATATAGCCAAGGGAAAAGCCTTTGGCGCTTATGCGATCTTGCTGTTCAGGGAAAGCAACATCCGGTAAATAAGAATTGTTGATGGCAAAACTGACCCAAAATCCGACCAATCCAAAAAAGTAACAAAGTAGCCCAACATAGATATTTTCAAGAGAAAACCAATACAAGCCAATACAGGAAAAACCGCCCAAATAACAAAAAAACTTCATGAACATTCTCTTATTTCCTAAATAATCGGCCACTCCCGACAGTAACGGGGTTATAATGGCAATAAATATAAAAGCTAGCGAAGTGGTGTAACTAATAAGTGGTGCCCGGGCGATTTCTCCCCCAAAAATTGTTACCTTCTCAATATCGGAAGCTCTAAAAAGTGCTCCGTAATAAATAGGAAAAATTGCAGATGAAATTACCAAGCTGTAAACAGAATTGGCCCAATCGTAAAACGCCCAAGCATTTAATAACTTTCTGCTGCCTTTTATAGGAGGATTCCTTGCCATAATTCAAAATAAAAGCTGTTCGTGGTTGAACAGCTTTTTATAAAGGTTGGTATTCTATATTTTACAATTAATTAAAGGTTGTAACTCCAAATTTCGCTGCCTCGGCTTTTGCCGCGGGTGCCCAAGCAGTAAGATTATTTATTCTTGTGTCATTGGAAGGGTGCGTACTCATAAACTCCGGTGGCGCTTCTCCCCCACTATTTGCCTTCATCCTCTTCCACAATTCCGCTGCTTCATCGGGATTATAACCTGCAATAGCCATAATCTGTAAACCTATACGGTCTGCCTCTGTTTCGTGACTTCTACTAAAGGGAAGCATGACTCCTAAGCTAGATCCTATGCCGTATGCCTGATTAAACATATTTCTCTTCTGTGGATCTTGTATAGCAACATTTCCAGCAACGGCACCTATTTGTTGTAAGGTTCCTGCACTCATTCGCTGAGCCCCATGATCTGCCAAGGCGTGTGCCACTTCATGACCCATAACAACAGCAACACCCGTCTCACCCTTACATATAGGCAGTATGCCAGTATAAAAAACAATCTTACCTCCAGGCATACACCAAGCGTTTACTGTTTTATCATCTACTAGTTTATACTCCCATTGATAGTCTTTTAAATAACCGGGATAGCCGTTAGCAGTTAACCATCTTTCCGCAGCAGTAGAAATACGTTGCCCGGCTCTTGTAATCATCTGAGCATCAGCAGTGCCTGTAACGACTTTGTTCTCTCCCAAGAACTGGTCATATTGAGCAAAGGCCATTGGAAATATTTGACTATTTGGATAAAAATTTAGCACTTTCTGACCTGTAAAGGGGTTTACTTTACATGCAGATACTCCCAAAAAAACCACGAGTATTAATATTGTTTTTTTCATTTTACAGCGTATTTAAGTATGGAAATTTACGAAAATTTATCTCCCTGTAATATGTAATTCAGTGAAATCTTTACTGACTTCGATAATATTATTTCCATTGAGTTTTACTTCTTCTAAAGCAACTTTTTCGTTATCAATTTCCAGGTATTTTATTTTGAAAGGTAGACCGTGCAATCTTAATTTAAACTTTTTGTATGAAGGCTTAAATGTTCCATCTTTAAATTGCTGTATTATAAGTTCATTTTCCTTACCCCTCAACTTAAAATTACGCAAACTATATTGTCCTTTTTTATAATCATATCCATCTTGTCCATCTTCATATACCGTAGAATTTTCAATACCAATTTTAAAATAAACATCAAGGATTAGTTCTGTGAGCTCTAGCTCACCTACATACTGTTGAATAGGATACTTTGGAATTATAGATCCTTCCTTAATAAAAATAGGAATCTTATCTATGTCAGCTACTACCCATTTCTCCATTCCTCCTTGAATTAATTCTTCATTCCAGAAATTATACCAGCCGCCTCTTGGAAGATACATTCTTCTGCCTTTAGCATTAGGCTCCTGAACAGGGCAAACCAAAATTTGTTCTCCAAAAATAAACTCATCTGTTCTAAAATGTGTTTGAGTATCTTCCTGGTCATAATATACCAAAGATTGAATCATAGGAGTACCTTCTTTAGCATACTTCCAAAACATAGTATACAGATATGGAAGTAATTGGTATCGCAATTCTATAAACTTTCTAACAATATCTGTAACTTCATCATCAAAGGACCATGGTTCCTGATCTCCATGATCACCACTTGAATGAACGCGACAAAATGGATGAAAAACCCCCAGTTGAATCCATCTTGCAAATAATTCACCATTAGGTTGCTCCGCAAATCCACCAATATCTGAGCCTACAAAAGACATTCCACTCATGCACATACGTTGCACTTGCACATTGGCAATCCATAGATGTTCCCAGGTTGCCACATTATCCCCCGTCCATGTAGACGTGTACCTCTGCGCTCCGGAATATGCAGCTCTTGTAATAACAAAAGGGCGTTTTGGATAGGCAAATTTCTTAACCCCTTCATAAGTAGCTCTGGCCATTTGCATCCCATAGATGTTATGTGCTTTTCTATGACTACAAGGGTGACCGTCATAATCATGCCGCACATCTAAGGGAAACGTTTTTGTTGGCACCTCCATTACAGCCGGTTCATTCATATCGTTCCAGATACCTTTTATCCCTGTTTCCGCTATCAATTCTTTGTACAAACCTGCCCACCACTCTCTAACCTTCGGGTTTGTAAAATCAGGAAAATTACATTCTCCCGGCCATACTTTGCCACGCATATATGGTCCGTCACCTCTTTGGCAAAAAAAATGATTGTCTTTGGCCTGTTGATATACCCAATAATCATTATCTATCTTAATTCCAGGGTCAATAATGGCAACAGTTTTAAATCCAATATCACTTAATTCTTGAACCATCTTTTTTGGGTTTGGAAAATGAGAATGGTTCCAGGTAAAACACCTAAATCCTTCCATATAGTCTATGTCCAAATAAATGCCATCACAAGGAATTTTCAACTTACGAAAGGTTTTTGCAATTTCCTTTACCCTACTCTCTGGATAGTAACTCCATTTAGATTGGTGAAATCCTAATGCCCAAAGCGGAGGAAGTTCGGGTTTTCCTGTTAAATCGGTATAAGCCTTTACAACTTGCGGCATTTTAGGTCCGTAAAAGAAGTAGTAGTTCATTTCCCCGCCTTCTCCCCAAAAACTTGTAACATTTCTTCTTTCATGAGAAAAATCAAAATACGTTCTAAAGGTATTATCAAAGAAAATGCCGTAGGCCATATTATTGTGAAGCCCTATGAAAAAGGGCACTGCCTTATAAAGAGGCTCTTGATCCTTTCCAAATGCATATTGATCCGTTGCCCAATTATTAACACGCTTCCCTTTTAAATTGGAGTGGGTAGCTTTATCTCCCATTGCATAAAAACTTTCCGCAGCCTGAGTTATCTTACTCATCTTCACGGTATTTCCGCCGAACTCATAATTTTCTTCCCAATGAAAACCCAATTCATCTTCATTAATGATATGTCCTTCTAAATCAGATATTTGGATTCGCAATGTACTTCTATCCACCAGGATTCTTAATGTTTCCGTAAGCACCCAGTATTCGGTATCTGACTTTATTACTTCTAAACGATTATATCCATTGCTTGCATCATCACTGATTGCATAAGAAAAATCGGGCTCAAAAAGATTTTCTGTAGCATATCTAAATCGGAGTGCGCTATCTTGGAGTATGGTAAGCTCTAAGATTACTCCATTTTTTGTTGTAAAATAAACCCTGTCTGTATCTCTCCTAAAGTCAATTATAGTGTTTGGGTAAAGATTTCCTTTGTATTCTAATTCCGTATTGGTAATCATACTGTAGTTAATTATTTTAATGCCCAACAAAAAAAGGACTTTGGCTCGTAATATTAAAGTATTCTTGAAACCAATTTCATACTACAACGTTGTAGTTCTTATTTTTTAGTCAAAGCTACCTATTTAATAGATGTACTGAAGTGGGCTAGTTTTGTTTATATCGATTAATTTTATATTTCTTAAACTCTAGCAAGAGTTAAATATATTAATAAATTAGCCTAAAATAACGATAACGCGTTTTAACAACAAGGATTTAAAAAAGTGGAACACTTTTTGAACAATAGTCAAAGAGGTTCTTATCCTCTAAATAAATTTACAAATCTTTTATTTAAAAAATTATGAAAAAACTATTTAACATATTTGGAATTGCTTTGATTCTTTTTATTGTTTCCTGTGAAGGCCCAGCCGGACCTCCGGGACGCGATGGTTTTGATGGGCTTAACGGGCTTAACGGGCTGGATGGTATTAATATTTTGGGTCAAGTCATCGAAATAGAGGGCAGTTTTAGCACTCAAAATAACTATTCCATATTTTATGAATTCCCTCAAAGTGTAGAAGTTTTTGAATCTGATATTGTGCTGGTTTATGTTTTATGGGATCAGGTATCAGGTGGTAGTGGCGCTCCAATTGATGTTTGGCGTTTACTCCCTCAAACCAGAATTCTAGATCAAGGTTTATTACAATATAATTATGACCATACTTTTTTGGATGTAAGTATTTTCCTGGAATCAGATTTTAATTTAAACACCCTCCTCCCCGGAGACACACAAAATCAGGTTTTTCGAATTGCAGTTGTACCTGCTGAATTTGCATCGGGATCAAAAATGGATAGATCAAATATAAATTCCGTCATGGCCACACTCAATGTCACTGAAAAAGATATTAGTCGTATCAAACTGGATTAATTTTTGGTATGTTTTATAAATTATTAGAAACGGCTTCTCAAAATGAAGCCGTTTTTTAGTTTTTTGCGTATACAAAGAAAGGTCGTTGTATTTATTGCGACCGAAATGTAAAAAAGTACGTTATGATAAAAAAAATAGCGATTGCCCTAAGTGTTCTTTTTACTAGTTGCCAAGGGGTTTCACAAAGTAAGAAAGAAGTATCCGGTAAGGATAATGTTAAGAATGAAGAAGTCTTTAAAGTGACTAAAACCGAGTCCGAATGGAAAAGCCAGTTAACAGACATACAATTCTATGTTCTAAGAAAAGCAGGAACAGAAAACCCTTTTAGTAGCAATTTGCTAACTATTAAAGAAGAAGGGCTTTATGTTTGTGCGGGTTGTGGTACGGAACTTTTTAAAAGTGAACATAAATTCGATTCCGGTACCGGTTGGCCAAGTTTTGACCGGGAAATAAAAGGAAATGTCGCCTTTGATGTGGATTATCATATAGGCTATGAGCGAACCGAGGAGCACTGTGCTACATGTGGTGGGCATTTGGGACATGTTTTTGATGATGGGCCCAGCAACACTACGGGTAAAAGGCATTGCATCAATGGAGCGGCACTTATATTTGTTGCTGCAAAGTAAGGTCTAAGGTATTTTATAGTATATCTTGATTAACAAGCAACACCGTACGTCCATAATTGTATGTTTTGCTTTTCTTTTTCAATTTCGGATGCTTATTGCTAATAAATAACTTCAAATCCTAATTTTATTGGATTCTCTTGCGGAAGGTATCTTTAATTTCAAATACTACTATTGCCTTTCGGTTTGGTTTTGTATTTTTGCACCTCATTTTAGAATATCAAACAAGTAGAATTATGAGCACTTTTGACGTTATTGTTTTGGGTAGTGGGCCGGGCGGTTATGTAACCGCAATTAGAGCCTCTCAGTTAGGTTTAAAAACCGCCATCATTGAGAAAGAAAGTTTAGGCGGTGTTTGCCTAAACTGGGGTTGTATTCCCACCAAAGCATTATTAAAATCAGCTCAGGTTTTTGAATATTTAAAGCATGCGGGCGATTACGGTTTAAAGGCAGATGGAGTTGATAAAGATTTTGATGCCGTTGTAAAGCGAAGCAGAAGTGTTGCGGACGGAATGAGCAAAGGGGTTCAATTTTTAATGAAAAAGAATAAAATTGAGGTCATTAATGGTTTTGGAAAGATACTTCCCGGAAAGAAAGTGAATGTTACATCGGAGGATGGAAAGAAAACCGAATATAGTGCCTCCCATATTATCATCGCTACAGGCGCCAGAAGTCGGGAATTACCAAGCCTTCCTCAAGATGGTAAAAAAATTATCGGCTATCGTAAGGCAATGACCCTAGAGAAACAACCCAAAAAACTCATTGTAGTTGGAAGCGGTGCTATTGGAATTGAATTCGCTTATTTTTATAATTCCATGGGAACAGAAGTAACCGTGGTTGAATATTTACCAAATATTGTTCCGGTAGAAGATGAAGATATCTCAAAACAATTGGAACGAAGTTTTAAAAAGGCAGGGGTAACCATTATGACGTCTGCGGAGGTCACTTCTGTAGATACTTCCGGGGATGGGGTTAAAGCAACCGTAAAGACGGCAAAAGGTGAACAAATATTAGAAGCTGATATACTCCTTTCCGCTGTGGGTATTAAGACTAATATAGAAAACATTGGGTTAGAAGAAGTAGGTATTAAAACGGACCGTGATAAAATTGTTGTTAACGATTTTTATCAAACTAATGTTCCGGGTTATTATGCTATTGGGGATGTAACTCCGGGACAAGCTTTAGCACATGTGGCTTCTGCAGAGGGTATTTTATGCGTAGAAAAAATCGCCGGCTTACATGTTGAAGCTTTAGATTACGGGAACATTCCGGGATGTACCTATTGTACTCCGGAAATAGCTTCTGTTGGTCTTACAGAAAAACAAGCAAGGGACAAGGGGTTGGAAATAAAAGTTGGAAAATTTCCTTTCTCTGCCAGTGGAAAAGCTAAAGCAAGCGGTACACCTGACGGTTTTGTAAAGGTGATTTTTGATGCCAAATATGGTGAATGGTTGGGCTGCCATATGATTGGTGCGGGAGTAACCGATATGATTGCTGAAGCAGTAGTGGCCCGGAAACTCGAGACTACCGGTCATGAAATTTTAAAATCGGTACATCCTCATCCGACAATGAGTGAAGCGGTTATGGAAGCTGTGGCCGATGCTTATGGAGAAGTTATCCATTTATAATAGTATCCCACAAAACAGCCATAATGCTACAGACATTTCGAATTATAGCTATCCTTGAAGGCATATCTTATCTTTTACTTTTCGGTCTAGGCATGCCACTTAAATATTTGGCTAATATTAAAGAACCTAATATTTATATTGGTTACGCTCATGGGTTTTTGTTCATTGCCTATGTGGTTTTTGCAGTCGTTGTTTGCTTAGAGAAAAAATGGGATTTAAAGCGATTTGTTGTGCTGTTTGTGGCTTCATTACTGCCCTTTGGTACATTTTACATCGATAAAAAATACTTAAGAAAAGAAGCGCTCACAACAAGAAGTTAAATTTCTATTCGGCTTCCAAACGGTAGATAGCACCATCAAAAGCACATATAAATAATTCGCCTTGAACATCAGTACCAAAAGATGAAATATTTAAGCCTGTGGATACTAAAAGTTCATTGTCCGGTGTGCTATTTGAATTTATACTCAACGCCCATATACGTCCTGTTATAAAATCGGCGTAAACATATCTTCCAACTAATTCCGGTATACGGGTGCCTCTATAAACATATCCGCCCGTAATAGATCTATCTCCATTAGCATGGGTATACTCAAAATAAGGAGCTGTGAGATTTGGTGTATTACAGGAGTTGTTTTGACGACATTCGGTGCCCTCATAAATATTCCACCCATAATTATTACCCTTTTCAATTCTGTTAATCTCCTCAATTTCTCCCTCTCCTACATCTCCTGCCCATAAGGTACCAGTTTGGGAATCAAAGCTCATACGCCAAGGGTTACGAAGCCCGTGTGCAAAAATTTCAGGTCTGGCATTTGTCTCATTCACGTATGGATTATCTACCGGAATACCGTAATTAATACCACTTTCAGTCGTATTCACATCAATTCGAAGAATAGTTCCTAAAAGGTCTGTAAGGCTTTGAGCGCTTGCGCCTCCATCTCCACCCTCTCCGGAAGCTATGTATAAATATCCATCAGGCCCAAAAGCCAATTGACCACCATTGTGGTTTGTACGGGGTTGGGGAATTTCTATTAAAACCAATTCGCTGTTTTCGTCTGCAATGTTAGGGTTGCCTAAAGTAACACTAAATCGAGAAATAACAGAAAGCGTTGGCGATGCGCTATAACAAACATAAAAAAATCCGTTTGAAGCATAATCAGGATGAAAAGTCAATCCTAGTAAGCCAAGTTCTCCCTGACTACTCGAGATCTTACTCCCCAAAGAAAGAAATGTAGTGCTTTCCGTTATATCTGATTGGTTTTGAAATACTTTAATAAGCCCCCCCTGCTCAGCCACAAAAATACGATTCGTACCGTCTGCAGGGCTTTGTAAATCTAGCGGTCTGCTAAATCCCAAATCAGGAAAGGCATTAACAATATTCACGTTAATAGCAACCGGTGGACTTTCCGAACCGAGATCATCACTGTCTTTACAAGAAAAGAAAAGTATGCAACCAAGGAAGAAAATAATTCTCATAATTAGACAGCGTTAACCGGGTTCCTCAGAAAATCAACGAGACAATTTCTAATGTATTGTCTTTAAGTACAAGAAAACAGCTAACAGAATTGAATATTAAAGAAAACTTTGAATAGCCAAATCGTAACTCTGGAGACCAAAACCTAAAATAACGCCCTTGGCACCTGCTGAAATATAAGAGATATGCCTAAAATCTTCTCTTTTAAATGTATTGGAAATATGAACTTCTACCACAGGGGTCTCGATAGCTTTTACTGCATCTCCTATTCCAACGGACGTATGCGTGTAAGCCGCTGCATTTAATATAATGCCATCATAGGTAAAACCAACTTCCTGCAATTTAGTTATTAGTTCTCCTTCTATGTTCGACTGAAAATATTCTAATTGTATATTCTTAAATTTAAACTGCAGTTGGGCGAAATAGTCCTGAAAGGTTGTGTTTCCATATACTTCCGGTTCCCTTTTTCCAAGGAGATTGAGATTTGGACCATTAATGATGAGTAGTTTCATCTTTGTACAGCAGTTTTATAATTAAATATGAGTATTTTGAACTTAAAGCTATCGTAAATAACAGACATTAATCTTTTTCCTATTGGGTAAATGTATCTAAAAAATTGAAAATAAAAAAAGGCAGAAGATTGCTTCTGCCTTTCTTTTATATAAATGGGTTTACTCCTTGGAGAAATCCTTTAGTTAAAAGTATATCTAAATCCAAGACCAAATCGTGCAGCTTCAAAATCCCCTCCATCACCAAAATAAATCCAAGGTCTCCAGTCAAAAGAAAAAGCCAAAGGCACGTTGTTTATCTTATAATCCAAACCTACCGTGGGTCTCAATAAAAATTCCGTTTGGTTATCAAAAAAAGCAATAGATGGACCACCACCTGCGAACCATTTAAGACCTCCCGCATTTGGAAAATTACCATGGTATTGGTATAATGCCGTTAAAAAAGTAACATTGTCACCAAAAGTCACTTCTCCTAACCCCGCGTGTTCACTAGTAAAAAAATGCTTTACACTAGGGCCAACAAGAGTCTGTCCGTCTCCAAAATCAATACCTAAACCCAGTGCTGTCGTGTAATTTGATTGGGCATTGCTTTGAAAAACACCTAAAGCAAAAACAAGCATTGGTATTAAAACTATTTTTTTCATTTTGTTTATTTTAAGTTGAACATTTGTAGCACAAAGATATTTTTTTTAACATTATTTAAGAAACGAATCCGTTAAAAATGTAACTCAAATGCACTAGTATATTTTTCTCAAACTAAAATTTGTAACCAACGCCTGCAGTAAGATAGTTTGCCCTTACTTTAACATCTTCATTACCGGTGTAGGAATTGTTTAACTGAAAAGAATACCTCGCTTGAAGAAAAAAGTTACTGGTAATATCAAAACCAAGACCTCCTGCCAGACCTAGTTCAACATTTGAAAAATCCTCAATAGACTCTTCCATAGAAAAAACAAATTGAGGACCAACTTGAAAGTTTAGCTTTTCAGTAATATAAGATTTTAACATTACTGGTAACATTAACGCAGAACTTTCATCTATGTTAGCGTACAATAATTCTGGCTGAATACTGGTCTTTTCAGTTAAAACAATATCAACTAAAGCTCCTATAAAAAAGCCAGATTCAGAGTCCGAAAATGTTCCTTCATCAAATTTTACACTCGCCCTTCCATTAAGATAACCTGCGGTAATCCCAAAATCCACGCTCTGGGCTTGGACATTAAGTCCGAATAAAACCGCTGTGGCAATAAACAATAACTTTCTCATAATTTAAATTTTAATTGGTTAAGGTTATTAAACTTTAAAGATACAATATTATTGTATCAGTTTTTTTATTGATAATTGTAGGAATTTAATTATATTTTATTAAAAAACAAATTGAAACCATAACGAGCACCCACAGAAGAACTGCTCAGTATACCATTATTGTGCTATTTTTGAAATATGAATTGGAAGCAATCCCTTGAAGATTATAAACATTACCTCCAGATCGAAAGAGGGTTGTCTAAAAATTCTATAGCGAGCTATGCTTTAGATTTGGAGAAACTTGTTGACTTTTTACAAGAACATGAGAACTCACCTACTCCATTAACCATTGATAAAAGTATGGTGCAGCAGTTTATTTATACTGTGGCCAAGTCTTTAAATCCCAGATCTCAGGCTAGAATTATATCGGGATTAAAGGGCTTTTTTAATTACCTTATCTTTGAAGACTACAGGAAAGATAACCCTATGGATTTGGTTGAATCACCTAAAATAGGGCGAAAACTTCCGGATACCCTTTCTGAAAATGAAATCAATACACTCATAGAAGCAATCGATTTATCTTCTTCTGAGGGAGAACGCAACCGTGCCATATTAGAGACTTTATATGGTTGTGGGCTACGTGTTTCTGAAATCATAAATTTAAAGCTGTCTGATCTTTATTTTGATGAAGATTTTATTAAGGTAACCGGAAAAGGAGATAAGCAGCGCTTTGTACCTATAAGTACCATAAACAAAAAGTATATTACTATTTACCTTAAAGAAGTTAGAAGAAACCAAAAAAAGGACAAAAAATTTGAAGACATTGTTTTCTTGAATCGGCGCGGTAAACAGCTCACCAGGGCCATGGTATTTACGATTATTAAAAGATTAGCTGAAAAAATCGGACTCCAAAAAAGCATTAGTCCACATACCTTCAGGCATTCTTTTGCGACTCATTTATTGCAAAACGGAGCAGATCTTAGAGCTATACAGCAAATGCTGGGTCATGAAAGCATTACTACTACAGAAGTGTATATGCATGTAGATCGTACGCATTTAGCAGTAGTGTTAAACAAATTTCATCCAAGAAAATAACCTCAAAAATTTGAATAGGTCTAGTCCCTAAATTGACTATAATCTCTTTTATAAGGTCGAATAATTAGCCGCGCTTCTCTATCAAACCGTATATAGTTGTATACCCAGTTAATAAACACAACAAGACGGTTTCTAAAACCAATTAGAAAGAAAAGATGGACAAACATCCATACGAACCATGCGAAAACCCCTTGAAATCTAATGTTCTTTAAATCGACTACGGCCTTATTTCTACCAACTGTTGCCATACTGCCTTTATCTTTATATCTAAAGGGGATTAAAGGTTTGTTTTCCAATAAATTGTTTAAATTATCACCTAAATGGCGACCTTGTTGAATTGCCGGTTGCGCCATCATAGGATGTCCATAGGGATTGTCAGGACTTACCATAGAGGCAATATCTCCAACGGCAAAAATTTCAGGGTGTCCCACTACCTGATTAAATTCATTTACTTTTAGACGATTTCCGGATACTAATAGGTCTTTTGCCTCTAACCCTGCAATTGATGCTCCCTTTACCCCCGCTGCCCAAATCAGTGTAGCTGTTTCAAATTTTAGGGAACCTGTGGTAGTCACGGTTTTTCCATCATAACTACTTACTCTTGTATTCTTCCATATTTGAACCCCAAGGTGTTCGAGAAAATCCTCTGCTTTTTTCGAGGCCTTTTCGCTCATCTCATTTAGAATTCGGTCTCCTGACTGCACCAAATTAATCTGGACTCTTCTGGTGTCCAAATCGGGGTAATCCTTTGGTAGAATTCCTTTCTTAATTTCTGCAAGTGCTCCAGCCAATTCTACTCCTGTTGGTCCGCCTCCAACAATGACAAAGTTCATCAAGGCATCCCGTTCATGCATTTGATCTGTAAGTAGAGATTGTTCAAAATTCTCGAGAATAAGACTCCGCAGGTTTAAAGACTGGGGAATGGACTTCATAGTCATACTATTCTTTTCTATTTCCAAATTACCAAAATAATTGGTTTCTGATCCCGTAGCCATAACCAGATAATCGTAAGACAATGTTCCAATAGTGGTTACGATAACTTTTTCTTCGACTTTAATTCGCTTTACATTGGCCAGCCGAAAGAAGAAATTAGGATAGTCCTTTAAAATTTTTCGAATTGGATAGGCAATAGAGTCCGGCTCCAAACCTCCTGTTGAAACCTGATATAGTAAGGGTTGGAAGGTATGATAATTATGTTTGTCAACCAAAACAACCTGTACCTCTTTTCCACTGAGCTTCTTAGCTAGGGATATTCCTGCGAAGCCACCACCAATGATGACAACTCTAGGAAAACTGGACTGAGGGATATTCATATTAAAATTTCTTTCAAAAATAAACATTCATTTGAACGTTGGGTCATATAATCTTGGGTTTTAATTATCTTTATCAAATTAAACATAAACAGGTACTCGATGACGAATTTGCTTAAATGGTGTTTGGTTTTTCTCTTAAGCGGCCTAACACTTCACGCTCAAAAAAATGTGGATGAAGTTATAAAGAATTTGGACAAAAAATCTGAGGTATACGGAACAATTGCTCAAAATATTTGGGAGTTTGCCGAAATGGGCTATTTGGAAGAAAAAAGTTCAAAGCTATTGCAAACCACACTTAGTGAGGCAGGGTTTTCTATTCAAACAGGAGTTGCAGGTATTCCCACTGCTTTTACGGCAGAGTTTGGTAGTGGTAGCCCTGTTATTGCAATTTTAGGAGAATATGATGCGCTGCCCGGGCTTTCTCAAGAAGCAATTCCTGAGAAAAAATCGGCCGGTGAAGCAGCGGGTCACGCATGTGGGCATCATTTGTTTGGAACAGCTTCTGCCGCTGCAGCAATTGCCGCTAAAGAGTGGTTGATAGCTACAAATAGCAAAGGAACCATACGTTTTTATGGTACCCCCGCAGAAGAAGGTGGTTCCGGAAAAGTGTATATGGTGCGTGAAGGTCTATTTGATGATGTTGATGTTGCTTTACATTGGCATCCGGGTGCTCAAAATTCCGCAAGTGCCGGAGCTGCACTAGCAAACAAATCTGCTAAGTTTCGGTTTTATGGGGTTTCTTCTCATGCGGCAGGATCGCCCGAAAGAGGCCGTTCTGCATTGGATGGGGTTGAAGGAATGAACATGATGGTAAACATGATGCGTGAACATATTCCTGAGCAAACCAGAATTCATTATGTAATCACTGATGGTGGAAAAGCGCCGAATGTTGTACCAGATTTTGCCGAGGTGTATTATTATGCCCGTCATAATAAAAGAGATGTGGTAATTGATGTCTTTGATCGAATTGTAAAAGCAGCAGAAGGCGCAGCATTGGGGACAAGTACCCGTGTGGAGTATGAAATGATTGGAGGCACCCATGAATTATTACCTAACCTGACTTTGCAAAAAGTAATGCACGATAACTTGACCAAAATTGGCGGCTTCACTTATTCACCCGAAGAATTGGCATTTGCCGACAAAATTAGTGTCTCATTAGGTGCTAAAAAAACCGATTTGGAGACTGTAAAAAACATTCAACCCTACCAAACCGAAGCTAAGGCTTATGGTTCTACGGATGTAGGCGACGTTAGCTTCGCGGTACCAACGGCAGGCCTATCTACAGCCACTTGGGTTCCGGGAACAGCTGCACATAGCTGGCAAGCTGTAGCAGCAGGCGGGACTTCCATTGGCACAAAAGGGATGATGGTTGCCGCTAAAACGTTAACCTTAACTGTTATTGATCTTTTAAAAAGCAAAGACTTAGTTCAAAAGGCTAAACAAGAGCTCTTGGAACGTCGTGGAGCAGATTTTAAATACATTCCGCTTTTAGGAGACAGAGCACCAGCACTTGACTACCGAAAGTAAAATTTATAATGTTGTTTAAGCCGACAAATAACTCTTGTCGGCTTTTTTATTACCCAACTGTAACAACTAGCCGTAAAAGGCTACTAATTAATTAGTAAACACTAACCAAGGTTTGACCAAAGAGCTTGAAAGTAGTTTTGTAAAGGAGCTGGAGAACAACCAAAACATTGTTCACAAGGTTTGTACCTTGTATACCAATGATCAGGATTCTCATAAAGATTTGTTTCAGGAAATAACCATTCAGCTTTGGCAGGCATATCCCAAGTTTCGCGGAGATTCAAAATTTAGTACCTGGATGTATAGAGTAGCACTTAACACTGCCATCACTCTCTATAGAAAATCGAAACGAAATGTGACGACATTGGACTATGATTCCATAATTTTTAAAATTAAAGCGGATGAATATGATGATGAAGAGGAACAGCAACTAAAGTTAATGTACAACGCAGTAAAACAACTCGGAGATATTGAAAAGGCTTTGGTTTTTCTGTATTTGGAAGATAAAAATTATACAGAGATTGCAGAAACTTTAGGTATTACTGAAGTAAATGTTAGGGTAAAAATGAATCGTATAAAAAATAAATTAAGAACAATATTAAATCCTTGACCCCCTATGATGGATGAATTGGAACTATTAAAAAAAGATTGGAAAAACAGAGGGGAAAACTTCCCCCGTCTTTCCCAAAATGATTTTTACCCGATGTTATTAAAGAAGTCTTCATCAATTGTTCGCTGGATTTTTTACATCAGCATTATAGAGTTTATTGTACCTCATTTACTATATTTTCTCCCTTCGTTTAGAAACGGGCTCAAAATTTATGATGATATGGGTTTATCGAAAATTTTTATTATCCTTTCCTCTGTTCAATATACCGTAGTGTCCTACTTTATTTATCAATTTTACAAACGATATCGGGAGATTTCTGTTTTGGATAATGCTAAAAACCTAATGAAAAATATTATAAGAACCAGACGAACTGTAAAACATTATATCATTTTTTGTCTCTCTTTGGTTTTTATGATTTTTGTAATCTCTATGGTGAGTATTTACCTAAATGATAACTTTATAGCAGATTTTGGTTTAACCGAAAAAACCAAGGATATAAGCCCGGAGAAGTTTAAACTATCAGTATTACTTTTTCTTGGTGCTTTTGGAGTTCTCTTTACTTTGGTTATGGGAGCTGTTTATTTTTTATTATATGGTATTCTGCTAAAAAAGCTTAACAAAAACTATAATGAATTAAGGCAATTGGAAGTTTAAGGATTATTTGCACGCCATCTTCGTTCCTTATTTTCCTCTTCATATGCTAACAGATCTGCACGTGAAATTACTTTTAGGAAGGAAGGATGTTGTTCAATAGCATATTCTAACTTTTCAATAATAGATTCTGAGGATTCGTTTTCATAATCAAACTCCAAAGGCTCTTTGATAACCATAGACTGCAAAATTCCTTTTTTCTTTATCCGAAGTCCTTTTTTGTCAAAAGATCGTCGAAATCCGTCAATGACAACAGGCACCACAACAGGTTTATATTTTTTAATGATATGTGCTGTTCCTTTGCGAAGTGGCTTCCAGGGAGTAGTTGTGCCTTGAGGAAAGGTGATTACCCAACCATCATTTAGCGCCATACCGATACTGGAAATATCACTCATTTTTACCTGACGGTTGACATCTTTTCCCTCAGCACGCCAGGTGCGCTCCACACTTATGGAACCGGCATAGGCCAAAATTTTGGTTAACAAACTCTTCTTCATGGTCTCAGCAGCCGCCACATAATACATATTCAGTTTCGGGTTCCAGATGTAACCCAGATTCTTTATGTTGTCTTCACGGCCACTTAAACTGGCATTAAACACATGAAACATTGCCACCACATCGGCAAAATAGGTCTGGTGATTACTTACAAAAAGTACATTGTTGGGCGGCAGCTGTCTAATAATATTGGACCCTTCAATCTCCAATTTGTTAAAACTTTTGTAGCGTTGATGTGTGATTAATGCCAAAATCCGTATAAGCCATTTCTTAAGAATTAAACGATGACCAAAAGGATTTTTTTTAAATAATTCCATGCCCTAAAAGATGTATTTTCAAATTTACAAAATATGGTATTTACAACACCTGCTTTAAGAGTTCTTTAATTTCGCTTAATACCATAGCTGTTGCACCCCAAACTATATAGCCGTTTAAATGAAAAGCCGGTACTTCTATATTACTTGCGTATGAAGTGGATAACCTTTGAGTGGTAATTTTTCCTTCATCCATAAAATCTGACAAAGAAACCTCAACCAACGCCGCCACTTCAGTCTTTTGAATTTCGAAAGGTAACCTTTTTTTATAAAGCCCTACATACGGTTGTACTTTAAAATTACTTGGCGGAATGTAAATTTCTGTCAATGGGCGTATCACCTCTATTTCCTGCATTGGCACCCCCACTTCTTCATAGGTTTCCCGCAATGCAGTATCCAGTAAATCCAAATCCCCTTGTTCTACCTTGCCTCCCGGAAAGGCAATTTGGTTACTGTGTATACCATTGTAGGCTTTTCGTAAAATAAGTAACAAATTAGTATTCTTTTGCTCATTAGGATAAAAAAGTGCCATAACTCCGGCTTGTTTTGGAGCGACTGCATTCAATAGTGCTTTTTCCATTTCTTTTATTCGAATAGCTGGAGCCATTTTATAATGAGAAATAGTGCCCGGAAGGGGTAGATTTTTTATTTTTGAACTCCGTTCGGAAAAATCTTCAAAATTCATGGCTCAAAAACTAATCGTTTACATTGCAATATTACCATTATTATTTTTCGTGGGCTGTAAAGATAGTGCGAATGAAAAACCACCTGCAATTCCAAAGGAAGAAAATACTAAAATTACCGACACCCTTGCTTCCAAAGTTAACGAGGAAGAGGAATTTGTTTTAACCGAAGAGAATGCAATCGACTTTTTCTTTAATTACAGTAAAACACTAAAGGAAAACAAAGTACGGTTAACAACCAATTTAGGTAGTTTTACAGTACAACTTTATGACAATGTACCCTATCATAAAGCCAATTTTATTTACCTTACAAAGCAAGGATATTTTGATAATACCCTTTTTCAT
>JBGTEN010000153.1:0-92239 GCA_041747755.1 Arenibacter sp.
TTGTTGCCATTTCATAATCTTTTGTTTAAAATTAAACCTTTTGCAATAGCGGACGAAATTTTCTTCGGAATTTCCATACCAATGCGGCTGCTCTAATTCCCATCCAAATAAGTAAGGCAATCCAAATACCATGGAGTTCCCACCCGAGATATTTTAACAGAAACAAGGTGGGGACAAACCCTAAAAAAGTGGCCAGTAATAATAGATTACGCAGGTATTTCATTTCTCTCAGGCCTTTAAAGGTGCCGTCTAAGACAAATGCCACCGTATTGATCGGCAATCCTAAAATCAAAATAAAAAAGATTCTATAGAAGCTTTCTAGAACACCACTGTCATTTGAAAATAGACGTCCTATAGGTCCATAAAACAGAAAGCCCAGTACAATCAATCCAAGACAAACCAGCATAGCGTAACGCATGGTTTTCTTGACTAAAGCCCAGAGGCCATCAAAATCCTTAGCGCCCAGAAGTCGACCTCCCATCACATTTCCAGCGGTGGCATAACCATCGATAAAGAAAGCCGTAAATAACCAAAGGTTTAAGGCAATCGTATGGGCACCTATAAAACGGGGACCTAAATCCGTGGCTTCTCTTACGGACAAGATTAGCGCTGTATTTAGGGCAAAAGAGCGTACAAAAAGGTTTAGACTCATAATAACCAATCTTCCCAATTCTGGATGCACAGGGAGTCTAAGTCGCCAGCTTATATCTGTTTTTAAAATCATTAGAACAAAGGCCATTAATGCCATTACCAACTGTGCAATAAGGCTGGCCCATCCTGCTCCTTCCAAATACATAGGCTCAATAAACCCTTCAACGCCATAGACAAAGGCAAAGTCCAGCCCGGCGTTTAAAATTGCACCTGTGATGGCAATAATCATCGGCCAATAGGTATTTTGTAATCCTTTAAAAATACCAAATATGGCGAAGGTGAAAAGGGTAAGTGGGAAGCCCCAAACCCGAATAGCGTAGTAGGAAATACATAATTCCAAAATTTTCCCCGAGGCATTCATCAATTTAAAAATATCCTCAATGACAAATACGGTAGAGAATAAAAGGATAAGACTTACCAGAATGTTCAGGGCAATGGCTTGTACCGGTAGCGTTTTGACTTCCTCTAATTTATTCGCCCCTAAATACTGAGAAATGATAGCGGATATGGCACTTTGAGTTTGACCCAATATCCAGATCAGCATCGACATAAAAGAACCAACGATTCCCGCGGCTGCCAGTGATTCCAGACCGTTGGCAGGGATGTTGCCTACAATAGCCGTATCCGTTAAGGACAGTAAAGGTTCTGCTATTCCCGCAATGGTGGCCGGAATGGCTATTCTGTTAATGTTTTTAAAGCTTATAGCAGTTTTCAAGCAGCAGAAAGATTAGAGGACTAATTCATAACAATAAAAAGGATATTCACTTTGTTTTGGGAAATAGATAGCTTCCAATTTCTGATAACCTCTAACCTCATAAAATTTTTGATTTCGGAGGTTTTTACTGAAGGTGTCCAAGCGAACGGAAGTAATACCATTTACCCGAGCAAAATTTTCTGCAAATGCCATTAATTGTCGGGCATATCCTTTGCCTTGTTGCGATGGATGTACGGCAAGCCTGTGGATATAGATTGATTTGCCATTTGGAACCAACCATTTTACCGGGGCATATTCCTCATCCATTAAAGAAGAAATTACAATAGTTCCCAGTATAACTGCGTTATCTTCCAGAACAAATAACTCATTTTGCTGTATATCATTTTCAAAGATCTGTTTAGACGGGTAATACTCATTCCATTGAAAAATTCCGTTGGCTATCATATCTTCCTTACAGGATTTTGCAAGTTCAATAATGTCGGTTATTTCAGATATTTTTGCTTGCCTAATCATATAAGGGATTTAATTTAATTGTAAATTTATCGTTAAAATCGTAATATCATATTATGGAAAAAATACTAGTTCCCATTGGTTCTTCACCCAATGCCCACGAAACATTACAGTATGCTGTAGATTTTGCTTCTCAGTTTTCTTCTCAAATTTATGTGATGGAGGTCTTTTCGGCAAAATCCGGAGCAGGAGATTTAATTAACCTTGAGGAAAAAATTGCAGAAATCAGTAAAGAGCATTTGAAAGAGGTAATTGAGAAAGTTGATGCTAAAAATGTTGATATTAAAATAGCAACTTACAACGGAGATTTGATAGATGGATTAAAAGAAATTGATGAAGAATTAGGGATAGACTTAATTATCATATCCCCTAGAAGCAATGCTATTTCAGAGGAGTTGTATTTGGGACATACTTCCGGAAGGATTATAAAACAAACTGATATCCCTACTTTGATTGTTCCCAGAGGCACCGTTTTTAAACCGTTTAGGACGATACTTACCGCGTTTAGATCGGGCATTCTGAAAGGCAAACAAATTCTAAATCCTCTAGTGAGGATAAAGGAAAAATTTAAGTCTAAGGTGAATCTCTTGATGGTGAAAACACCGGGATATACAGAGGACGACTTAAATGTCAACACAGAACTAATGAATATTAGTACCCAACTTACCTTAACGGAAAATGCCAATACGTATTTGGGAGTTTTAGAACATTTTCAGGCTCAGAATCCGGATTTGTTGTGTGTTTTTAGAAGAAAGAGAGGATTTTTTAAGAGTTTGTGGGAGAAAAACACCATTCTAAAGTCCGAATTCTACGTTCCGATTCCGGTATTAGTGCTGAGTGTTAAGAAAGACTAGGTTATATACCATTTTATGCCTACGGCATTTTGATACCTTGTAAAAATGTATTTCCTTTGCCGCCTTATTGGGGGATTAGCTCAGTTGGCTAGAGCGCTTGCCTGGCAGGCAAGAGGCCACCGGTTCGAATCCGGTATTCTCCACCATATTATATAGGGCTTCAAGAGTTTTTAACTTTTGAAGCTTTTTTCATTTGCACGCAATTTGCACTCAAAACTGGTTTTTAATTAAGCTCGGTATTTTTTGATTCAAATTGGTCTATTTTAATACTTCTTGACCGTTTAAAAATATTTTTGTGAAAAAGTATTTCCATTGAAAGGGTGCTTTAACTTCAATATTAGATTATGGAATCTAAGTCCCATAAAATGTCAATTGACGAAACAACTAAAAAAGACCAAGAATTGGACTTTTAAACTAATGGCAATTCGCCCATTTGAAACTGTCTCATTATACCGCGGTTTTATAGGACTACTCTGAGCGCAGACTCTTGACCGGATTGACAATAGCTGCTTTAATACTTTGATAACTTACTGTCAATATAGCTATACCTAGCGCCAAAAAACCGGCTAAAACGAACACCCACCAAGAAATTTCTATTCGGTACGAAAAATCCTCAAGCCATTTGTTCATTGCCAACCAACCAATGGGGAGTGAAATAAGTATTGCGATACCAACCATTTTAAGAAAGTCTGTAGTCAATCTATAAGTAATCTGAGTTACGCTAGCTCCCATTACTTTTCGTATGCCTATTTCTTTGGTGCGCTTTTCTGCATTGAATGCAGCAAGGCCAAAAAGTCCGAGACACGCAATCAATATAGACAGCACCGTAAATATCATAAAAATTTTACCTAGTCTTTGTTCCGCCTCATAAGTGGTATTGAAAGAATCATCCATAAACTGGTAACTAAAAAGTTGACCAGGTGCCACTTTATCCCATATGCCCTCAATACTTACTAGTGCATTTGAAAAATCCCCCGCTTTTAACCTTACCACCATGGAACCAGCAGATTTGTTCAAAGAAAGGCTTAAAGCGCCTATATCCTCCCTTAACGATTCATAATGAAAATTTTTAACTACACCAATAACTGTTGAAAATATAGGGTTTTCATTACCAAGATCACGTGAAAGTCTGATTCCTATGGCTTCTTCGGGTTGTAAACCTAGATTGGCCACAGCTGCCTCGTTTAAAATTATCGACGTTGAGTCGGTAACAAAGTTTTTATCAAAATCCCTGCCCGCAATAAGCTTCATGTCTAATGTTCGAATATAATCGTAATCTACATCCCATGCCTGCATATTCAAGGCATTTTCCTGTTCCATTGCTCCTTCTTTGAAAAATGATGTACTTCCGCGAAAAGAAGGTGTAGGCAAATAACCACTTAAAGATGCACTTTGAACCTGTCCGAGTTTTTCAACTTCTTCTTTGAAGGATTCAATCTGATTTCCAGTAGAATACACATCATCTATAATCACTACTTGATTTTTCGTAAAGCCCAGGTCTTTTCCCTGAATATATTTCAACTGTTGAAAAACGACCAAGGTACTCACAATTAAAAAAACGGAAATGGCAAATTGGAAAACAACAAGGGAATTTCTGATTTTTCCACCACCAATACTACTTTGACCACTACCCTTTAATACCTTGGCTGCCACAAACCTTGACATAAAAAATGCAGGATAGCTACCTGAAAATATTCCTAATAGAATTGTAGCGGCCAGCAAAGCTAGACAGAAAAAAGGATTGAGAAAGGGCAAGGATAAAGACTTCCCTGAAAGTTCATTGAAAAAGGGTAGGGCCACTATACTCAGTACAATAGAAAATAACAATGATATAAAAGAAATGACCCCGGATTCGGTCAAAAATTGCCGAACTAGTTCCGACCTATTGGATCCCAAAGTTTTTCTTATACCGACCTCCTTTGCCCTCTTTAAGGAGTGGGCGGTAGATAGATTCATGAAATTCACGCATGCTAAAACGATTAGGAACAGACCGATGAATGAAAGGATATATACATTTTGAATACTACTATTGGCGCTAAGCTCGGAATCTCGGTTAGAATAGAGATGAATATCGGTTAACGGGGTAGTATTATATCTTACATAGTTACCCGTTGATTCAAATGATTCTTGTGTCATACCGGGATAAATATCTTGAACAAAGGGTATTAGATACCTGCCAAACATAGATTGCAAGGGAGCCTGAAATTCTTCTATGTTAGCTTCAGGTATCAATTTTATAAAAGTAAAATAGTTGTGACTACCCCATTCGTTCTTCTGCGCATCACTATACCCGGACATGGACATAAAAACCGTATGATTCCTGAGAAAAGAGTTCCTTGGCAAATCATCTATTACACCGGTCACTGTATAGGTATCGGTATTATTAACTACAAGATTTTGTCCCAAGGCATTCTTTATTCCAAAGTGCTTTTTCGCAGCAGATTTGGTTAATATTAAAGTATTTGGTTCTCTTAGAGCGGTTTTTGCATCCCCAACAATTAAACTTATACCGAACATATCAAAGAAAGTTGAGTCTGAAAAAGCGACATGGGGTTCTTTTGCGTTGGCATCCGAACCATTTATTTTAAGTAACATGCTTCCTTGGTTTCGGAATCTACATGTGGTCTCTACTTGCGAAAAATCCTTCCGCATGGCAGCTGCCATTGGAGCGGAAACTTCGGCAGATTTTTGTTCCACCCCACCAAACTTAAAATCAGCATTAACTCGGTAAATACGTTCTGAGTCATCAAACATACTATCATAACTCAATTCATCGTAGATATATAAGGATATCAGTAAGCTGCCGGCCATGCCTATCGCAAGACCAAAAGTGTTCAGAAAAGTAAGGAATGGTTGCTTTTTGAGGTTTCTCCAAGCAATTTTGAGATAGTTTTTGACCATGATTGATGAATTTAAGTTGACTTCCTTTGAATGAAGTAAACATCTTAGATTTGATTTATTAAAATCCATAATGATGCCAAAACCGTAATTTACATAAAATCAAATGGTTACGATAATCAAATATTATGGTTTCCGATTTGATGTAAAATAATTTTACAAAGAGTGTCCAATATATGTACAGCTTTCTTTGATTTTAAAATTTGCTACAATTCAATACAAAAAGTGATAATAACGTAAAACCAACCATTACAGGGACAACTTTTTCCAAACCTCATAGAAATCATTATAAAAAACCCTAAATCAATTCTATTGGTTACCATTGAAGAAAAAACGGTTTTACTTTATTTCGGCCAGACATTTTGATGAAACGATGACGGAATATGTCGAAGTCAATGTTTATGGCAGCTGAAGCTGTCATCAAACTATCATCATTTTGTCATCAAAAAAAATAATGATGACGGAACAATCTTTGAACTATTGTAAAATGATGCCGTGATGACAAATCGATGATGCTTTGAGCCGAATGATTTTGGGCTGTTGTGGGCATTGTCATCATATCATCAAAAATTTAGGTAAAACTGTCCGGCTACTGAAAGAAAAAAATAAATGATTCATGGTCGTAAAAGTCGAAGTGTTCTCCATCGAACAGTATCGACCGGTTCACTAAGGTAAAAAGTTACTAATGGCATTTAATCCAAACTTGGTTGAGCATACCCTAACCTAACATTCAATCAGTGAAATTTTAAAAATATTGAATAATACCTACCTAGTTACCTAAGAATGAAAGAGGACAGCGGCACTAGGGCATGGCACTGGGTAACTTCTATAATCCTAATCCTACCTAAAGGTTACCTATACTACCTAAATAGTAACATAGGTAATTTGAAATTAAGAACCCACCTAAGCTTTAGACCCTTTCATATTCAAGATAGGTAAGAAGGTAGGTGAAATTGGAAATAATAAGCTCGTGAAGAAAAAAAGATTTAAATTTTCAGATTTTCAAAATGCGTCCTTAAAAATGCATGTATTAGAAACTCACCAAAAACTTTGTACAATCATCACTATAGAAGAATCTATTTTTTTCTTCATCAGCCAGTCTTTAAAGAATATAAAAGGGTTGAAATTAAGCAGTCAAACTTAAAAGGTTACCTTGAAAATTGTACCCATGAAGACAGAAAAGTAATATTGGCAATATGGCACAAAAATGGATTTGATCAGGAAGCTCGAGATGTGTTTTTGTGGCCACAAAAACAAACTCGCTTTACTCCCGATGGTCGCAAAGTCATATAAATTAAAGAAAAGCATTCCAAATCATAAGTAGGATGCGCCCTATCCGGTTTTTGCTTCACGCTTATCTACCGGAACACTACAAAAACCGGACAGGATCCATGCGCAGATAAGTTATGGTAAGATTTGGGGATTAGTAAAATTTGACTTAAAGTTCAACTAACTTCTTATTATAATTATCCAATATTTCACTAGGCAAGGACTTAAGATATATTTGAGTTGTGGATAAGCGATTGTGACCAAGCATAGCGGAAATGGCTTGTAAAGGAACATCTTGCAGCATGGCTTGTGTAGCAAAGCTATGTCGGGATACATATGAGGTTAATCTCTGATCGATACCACATTTTTTGCCAATCTCCTTTAGTCCCATATTATATCTTTTACGAGCCCATAGTACATCCTTATACTGGAGTTCAAATGTATTTCGCTTGATAACTGGGAATATGAAATCTGTTTTATTTTTATCCTTGATATAAAAAGACAATATTTCCATTAATTGTGGAGTAATCTTTATATCATAGGGCTTTGCGGTTTTTCTCCTGTGAAATTTTATTCTTTGATCCACAATATTCTCAATTTTCAAAAAGGCCATATCGATAAAGGAAATACCATACAGCATATAAGAGGTCAAGAAATAATTTCGATAATGAAAGAGGCTCTCATTTTCTTCTAATTTTAATAAAAGAATAGATCTTATACCCTTAATATTTAGTGCTCTTTTTTCAGTAGGTACACTTTTAATTCTATAATGGGTAAATGGGTATGCATCGCCTGAAATAATCTCGTCTTTTATAGCCTTGTTGAAAATGGAGCGTATAGTTCTCATGTAACAAGAAAGCCCATTTACAGAATTTCCTCTTGAATAGTGAAAGAGCTCAAATTTTTTAAGCAAGTCATAATTAACCTCGTTAAATTTTAAATCTTTTTTGCCAGTAAATATTCTTAATATTTTTGTTACTGCTATATAGCTGTTGGCATTTCCATAACGCTCAGCTTTTTTTAAGTTATCTATGATACTATTGGAATATTCAAAAAATGAATCAAATGAATACTTTGGGACAATTTTATTTTTTAACTGAGATATAGATAGATAACTAAGCTGATCCTTTTTATGTAAATCTTCAATAACATCTAATGCGTTTACTTTTTCAGTCCAAAGATGATTGTTGAATTTGTTAACTTCTAAGGTCCCCTTAAAGCCTCTTTTTACTTTTTCTTTTTGATCGTCCCAAAATTCTAGCGGAATTGATTTACCTAAACTTATTGAAGTAGTTTTACGAAAATGTGTTAATCGTAAAATTATAGGATATGAATTATCTTTTTTCAGCCTTCGGGTATCTAATGAAAGTTTTAAATTGGTGTTCATGATACTCAAATATAAAAAAAATTTGCACGCAATTTGCACGCAAAATTTTGATATTGTTTGATATCAAATAATATCAAAATTTATTAAAACATTGATAATCCATTAATTACAGTGTTTTTTGGTTTAAATAAATAGGGCTAACATGGTTCTGGCAGGCAAGAGGCCACCGGTTCGAATCCGGTATTCTCCACATCACTCAGAAAAGCCATCCGCCCTAGCGAATGGTTTTTTATTTTTTCGACAAACACAATTGTCCTTAAGCCTAAAATTTTCTTTTTAGCCAAAATTAAGGTTATGCTGAGCTTATTTGTACTGAATCGAATAGAAATATTCGTGGTTAGAATGATATTTCCTACTTTTAGAATTGTTAAACCACAAACCAATTAATGGCCCTATTCCAGACTTCTGTACTAAAAAGCTACCTTAAACAATTAGACGATAAAACTGTTCATAAAGCATACGTAAACTATATATCTTATTTTTTCAACATTACCATTCAGGAAAACATAAGAAATGCTAAGGAAGAGCAGTTTCAGGCTAACTTTTTAAATGAGCTCTTCGTTACTATTTTAGGATATACCTTAAATCCCAATCCGGCTTTTAACCTAACTACCGAATTCAAAAATCAGAAAAACAATAGAAAAGCAGATGGTGCTATTTTGTTAAATGGTAATGCCATTGGGGTAATAGAATTAAAAGGAACAAATACCAAAGATCTTGAAGGCATCCGTAGACAAGCTTTTGATTACAAGGCGAATCAAAAAGGATGTATTTATGTGGTTACCTCTAATTTTGAGAAGCTACGGTTTTATATTAATGATGCTACAGAATTTGAGGAATTTAATCTATTTGAACTCACAGAAGACCGCTTTAGACTTTTATATCTCTGCTTGCAAAAGGACAATGTTCTCAATAACCTTCCACTTACTATTAAGGAATCTTCCTTAGTAGAGGAAGAAAAAATAACGAAACGTTTCTATGCTGATTATTCCATTTTTAAAAGGGAACTCTATCGAGATTTGGTAAAGCAAAATGCAGCACGGTTAAAGAAGTATCAAAAAATAGAACTACAGGAAATTTCGATCAGTAACATTGAAGACAATGAGATGACTCGTTTAGAAAAGAATGTAAAACTCGGACTCTTTAAGAAATCTCAAAAATTAATAGACCGTTTTCTGTTTATCTTTTTTTCTGAGGATAGAGGTTTATTACCTCCTAATTCTACCATACAAATATTGGAAAAATGGAAGGCCGATATTGATTTTGGGGATGAACGACCTTTATATGATTTGTTCAAACAATATTTTAATTTCTTGGATAAGGGAAGACAGGGCACAACCTCACGTGCTGAAATCTATGCCTATAACGGCGGACTTTTTAAGCCTGATTCTGTTTTAGATGGTTTAGAAATAGATAATGACCTGCTTTATAAACATGCTTTGCAACTGGCAAAATATGATTTTGAAAGTCAGGTAGATGTAAACATCTTAGGACATATCTTCGAGAATTCCCTAAATGAAATAGAGAGCGTAAATGCAGAAATAGAAGGGTCCGATTTTGATAAGCAGAAAAGCAAGCGTAAAAAAGATGGTGTTTTCTATACTCCTAAATACATCACCAAATATATTGTGGAGCATACCATCGGGAAATTGTGTGATGAAAAAAAGGTTGCGCTTGGCTTTAGAGAAGAGGAGTATTTTAAAGGACGTACCAAAAGGCCCAAAGCAAAAATATTGGAGTTGGTACAATTACTGGATGATTATCGGTCTTGGCTGTTGCAGCTCACTATTTGCGACCCTGCTTGCGGCTCTGGGGCTTTTTTGAACCAAGCCTTAGATTTTTTAATCAAAGAACATCGGTACATAGATGAGCTAAAAGCCAAAATATTAGGTGGCGGCATTGTCTTTAGTGATATTGAAAATACCATTTTAGAGAATAATATTTATGGGGTAGATCTTAATGAGGAATCGGTAGAGATTGCCAAACTTTCCCTTTGGCTGCGTACTGCCCAGCCCCGCAGAAAGCTAAACGACCTGAGCAGTAATATTAAATGCGGCAATAGTCTTATAGATGATAAAAGAGTCGCGGGGCACAAAGCATTTGTATGGGAACAGGAATTTCCGCAAATCTTCGCCAAAGGTGGTTTTGATGTGGTGATTGGAAATCCACCATATGTAAAACTAGAGACTATTAAAGAGCAATCTCAACAATTAGAAAAATATGGCTATAGAACCTTTGACAAACGGGGCGATTTATATGTGCTTTTTGTAGAAAAGGGATTTTCTATACTAAAGCCCAAAGGCCTGTTATCTTATATTATGCCCAACAAATGGCTTCAAGCAGGTTATGGACAACCATTGCGTTCGTACTTTTTGACCAAGGCATTATTACAATTAATCGACTTTGGAGATATTCAGATTTTTCAGGGTGCTACAACCTATCCTTTGATTTTTGTAGCAGCCAACAAAGATGCAGAAGAGGAGTTTAAAGTTGCTGTTTTAAAATCTGCTACGGCGGCAGACTTTCAAACCAATGTCGCATTAAGTTTTGAAAATTATAAAACCAGTACTTTTGATAGTAATACATGGATTATATCTTCTAAAAAGGACAAAGAACTTTTAAATAAACTAAATGACAATTTTCTAACAATAAAAGAAGTTGTTCATGGAAATGCTTTACGGGGTGTTCTAACAGGTTTGACAGAAGCTTTTTTAATACCTAAAGATGTGCGGGATAAGTTGGTAAAAGAAGATGAAAAAGCGTCAGATTTCTTGTTTCCTTTTTTACTTGGTCGTGAAGCAAGACCATTTGCCTACTCAACGCCCCTAAATTATCTGTTACTTTTTGAAAAAGGATTTACAAAGAGTCAACTGGGAGATTGTAATGAAGAAGATGCATGGTTTTGGCTTCAAAAGCGGTACCCTTCAATTGCCAAATGGTTATCTCCTTTCGAAACAAAAGCAAAAAAAAGAACTGATAAAGGCGATTATTGGTGGGAGCTGCGTGCGTGCGATTATTATTCCGAATTCCAATTACCAAAAATCATGTATCAGGTGTTACAAGTTAAACCATGTTTTATTTATGATGAGCAAGGCTTGTATTGCAATAATTCAATGTGGATAATACCTACAGAACATAAGGGTTTGGTTGGTGTTTTGAACTCCAAAATGGGCTGGTGGCTAATTACCAAATACTGTACACAAATACAGAATGGTTGTCAGTTGATATGGAACTACTTTGGGCAAGTACCAATACCTAATCTTAATGGGGAATTAGATAACTTAGTCGAAGATATGATTCGTTTAACAAGGATGCTGGACATTCAACTTAATGGATTATTGAATTTGGTTAAATCAAAATTTATTGTAGATAAGTTTAGTAATAAACTGCAAAATTGGCATGAATTAGATTTTTGGAACTTTAATAAGGAGCTTAAAAAGGAGAAGATTCATTTGTCTTTGGCGGAGGAGGCCGAATGGCTTCCATATTTTACAGAACAAAAAAAGAAAGCTCAAGACTTACAAGCTCAAATAGACCGCACCGAAAAAGAAATTGACCAAATGGTTTATGCACTTTATGGGTTAACTGAGGAGGAAATAAAAATTGTAGAAAATAGTTAGTACAATGGTCAAATCCAAAAAAGAAATTGAGCAATGGAAGGAGTATAGATTATCACTTCTAGAGGAAAAAGGAAAAAGTGATGATGATTTCGAAAAGTATATCACTTTTATAGCTTCCGGTGGGTTAGGTCTAACATTAACATTCATTGATAATATAAGTCCATTAAAAGAATCAATTTGTGTATGGGTTATAGTGTTAGGGTGGTTTAGTCTGGCTGCTACGTTATTCGTTAATTTATTATCTCACTACATCTCTAGTGCTAACAATACTAAAACCATTCAAGATATAGATGATGATTTGTCTTATGAAAATATTTTAAGTAATATTGATAGACGTAATAAACTCGTATCAAGATTGAATTTGTCATCAATCATTGCTTTAGGCTTAGGAATCTTGTGTATTTTAATATTTACAAGTATAAACGCATACCATGGCTAATAATAATCCAAAGCCTGCACCGAGGCAAACACCGAAACCACAAGCCAAGCCCTCCACGCATAGGCAAGGAGACAAAGGTCGATTGACTCCTAAACCACCAATTAACCCTAAAAAATAAATGTCAAAAGAGGAAAAAATATCGAAAACTAAAAAAGCCTATATTGGTTTAGGTAGGACCACCACAAAACCTTCAAACACCCTAAAACCGAAGGAGAAAGGGACTAAAAAGTGATTAGATCTTTTAACAGGAAAAATTACTATGGCAGAGTGTGTAAATTGTGGTGCATTTACAAAATTTGAAGAAGGTAGATGTTTTCCGTGTTACCAAAAAGCTAGGAACATTTTTGAATTAGACGATGAGGAGATTCAAATCGAAATTAATGGATTGACAGATAAGGAGAGAAATTATCGGTACAACTTGATTAAGGGTAGAATTGCAGAGACTCTCGTCCAAGAATTATTTTTAAGCCTGGGTTTTAATGTTTTCCGATATGGTATGGAGAACACCATTCCCGGTATTATGGAATTGTTGAAAGGAGTAAAAAGTGATGTTGCTACTGAAATAAAAAGAATGCCAGATTTCGTAATACAAAACCCAAATTCAAACGAAGTCTACTTTGTTGAGGTGAAATTTAGGGGTAGCGGCTCCTTTGCTTTAAAAGATTTATCGAAAAATTACCCGTATCAAAATGCTTTAATCATAGTTGTAAGCAAAAAGCATATCAAATGTATTAGCGTAGAAGAGTTGAATGAAGGTAAAGTTATTACAGAATCTTCTAAGAACTATTTAGGTAATCGCAAAGAATTTGAACTCAATAAAGAAGTAATAAAGGAATTCTGTGATTTTGCAACAAAGTTTTTTGAGGGAGTGTAGCTGAGATTATTGGGAAATAAAGTTAAAATGTTGTCATTCAGATAGTTAATATAATATTTTGTTAATAAGTATGTTTCTTAATTAAAAGTTATTAACTTTGTAGTAACATGCTTACCCCGCTTCCCGTTGGAACAGCGCGCTCAGGGTAAGCTTTTTATTTTATTAAATGTCTAAAGTTCCCTACCAGAAACCTGCATTGACTTACACGGAGCAGATTCAACAACTACAAAAAAGAGGACTTGTAATCAACAATGTACCAAGGGCTGCCCACTTATTGGAAAGCATCAGTTATTACCGGTTAAGCGGTTATTGGTATCCGATGCTTGCCGACAAAAGTAATCACCAATTCAAAGCAAATTCCACTTTTCAATCTGCCTTTCTACTGTATTCATTCGATCGAGAATTAAGGGTTTTGATTTTAAGAGAGCTTGAAAAAATCGAAGTTTCAATTCGTGCGAAGATGATTTACCTACTTTCTCATGAATATGGTGCTTTTTGGTATCAGGATGCTAATCTTTTTAAAAACCACATTAATCATAGTAAAAGCCTTGGAAGCTTGGAGCATGAATACAATCGTAGTGATGAAGAGTTCATAGACGCTTTTTCAAAAAAATATTCCGATTCTTTACCTCCTAGTTGGATGATGCTAGAGATTACTTCTTTTGGAACACTATCATTCTTGTATAGTAATTTGAATCCTGGAAAAGTAAAAAGAGATATAGCAAAGCACTTTGGAATAAATGATAAGATTTTTTCATCATGGCTACATAGCATTGTTTATTTAAGAAACGTTTGTGCTCACCATAGTCGCCTTTGGAATAGGGTTATGAGTATACAGCCCGTAAGACCAAGAAATATTTATAAAACTTGGCTAGAAAACGATGGAGTATCAAACAACCGTACTTACTATATACTATCAATCATCATATTCTTGATGCAGACTATAAATCCAACTAATACAATAGTTTCTAGGTTTAAACGGCTGCTCGAAAAGTATCCAAACGTTGATATATTAGCAATGGGCTTCCCAATAAATTATGAGCTGGAACCACTGTGGTCTTCGGTAAATAGTAGTAAGTAAAATATTCTTTAGTCTTTTTTGAACTAATATTCCACCCCTCCCTTTTAAGAAAACAATAACACGATCTGTTTTTCTTTGTACCTATTTCATTCTAATTTCACGAAAAACGAAAGACAATGAGTTTAAAAGATAAAATTGCCTATATCACCGGTGGTTCGGCCGGTATAGGATATGGCGTAGCACAAAAATTAGTAGGCGCAGGCATGAAAGTTGCCATTAGCGGAAGAAATGAAAAAACCATTAACAAAGCCGCCCGGGAACTGGGAGTAGAGCAGCAGGTACTGGCAATTGTATCTGATGCCTCCAAACTGAAAGATGAACAAAAGGCGGTTGAGGTAATTTTACACAAATGGGGAGCCCTAGATGTAGTGCTGGCCAACGCTGGTGTGGGTCATTTTGCGCCTGTTGATGAACTAAGTGAAGCACAATGGCATGAGATGATTAATACCAATCTAAACGGGGTATTCCACACGCTAAAGGCTTCTGTTGGAGAATTAAAAAAGTCAAAAGGATACTATATTACTTTGGCTAGTTTGGCGGGCACTAATTTTTTTGCCGGTGGGGCGGGTTATAACGCCACCAAGTTTGGGGTTGTAGGCTTTACTCAGGCAGCGATGCTAGATTTGCGACAATATGATATTAAGGTTTCTACCATCATGCCCGGTTCGGTAGCTACTCAATTTGGGGGGAACGCGCCTTCAGCTGCTGATGCTTGGAAAATTCAACCGGAAGATATCGGAGATTTGGTTCTCGATTTATTGAGAATGAATCCCCGGACCTTACCCAGTAAAATTGAGGTACGGCCAACACGACCGGACAAAAAGTAGTTATTATACCTCCTTTTCCGTAAAAGGAACCTCAGGATTACAGATTTCTGCAACCAGTTGGTAGAGCTTGTCAGTAAATAGGGCTAGGGTATTTTCAGTAATGGAAGTATCCTTAGTTCTTGCTCCTTTTTGTTCTTTAGTGGCAAAGTTAAAGAGCCCGGCACTTAAATGTTTAAAAGAGATAATCCCGGCCTGTAGCGTAGTTACTGGATGGTTGGCACTGTACATAAGGGCGTAACATAATAATTGGAAAGCTTTATTTTGGTTAGCATCACGTATTAGCGTATCCCAGTCAACAAGCTCCAACTGATTGGCTTGGGTGTTTCCTGTTTTATAATCAATAATACGCAGCATGCCGTCTATTGTATCAATACGATCTAGTTTACCTTTAAGCATAACCGGAAAGGAGATCCCGGAAATGGCTAATGGTACAGATAGTTTTTCCTCCAGTCCCAGGATTTGAATTTGATGTTTTTTGGCCGCTTCAATTTCTAAAGTAATAAAGTTTTGAATATAGCGGACAATCACGTTAAATGCAATCAAATTTTTCCCTCTCGAAATATCACCTTGAGGGTAGCTTTTTCCAAAGTGTTTTTTTACGGTATGCAAGATCTGTGGTTTTAAGGCCTCCAGATTGGTTTCGGTAAGATAGCTGTTGAGCAAGGGTTGATAGAGCTCCTCCAGAGTATCATGCAATATGGTACCAAAGGTATTCGCTGCAACAGATTCTTCTATTTCGGCTAAATCCTCAATCCTCAAAATGGTGTTTTTATAGAAATCCAAAGGATTTCTAATATAATTGGCGAGTGAAGTCGGCGAGAATCCTAAAGCAGCACGGGTTGCTATGAGTTCCATTAAAGTTTCATCTTTTGCTATAGTTTTAAGACGTTTAATTAAAGGTTTTATTTCCGGAGTGGCAATGAGCTCTATAATCTCCTTAGACTTATGTTCATCTGTGAGCAATTGGCTTATAAGTCGACTTTTTTCTCTTCCTTCCAGAACATCCGGCTCTGTATTATAAATGATGTAAACGTTTTTAGCCCGCTGTAAAAGCCTATAGAAATGATAGGTATACACGGCATCTTTTTCCTTATAAGTAGGTAGGCCAAATAGCTTTTTTACATCAAAAGGAATAAATGAATTGTTGGATTTACCTGATGGTAGGATACCTTCATTTACTGAAGTAATAATAACGGTTTCAAAATCTAAATTTCTGCTCTCCAACATACCCATTATTTGTAGCCCCTCCAAGGGTTCTCCCTGAAAATTCAATTTTTCAGTAGAGAGTAATTCCTTATAAAGAATTGTCAATGCCTTTATATCTGCTATAAAAGGGTTCTTTCCCACAGTAGTTTTTAAGGAATTGAATAAGGTATAAAAACGGTATAAGTATTCCAGCGCTATCTTATTTTCAGTTTTGGTGAAAATAGTCTTTAGAGCAAGTATAATTCCGATACAGTTATCTATAACTAGTTTTGGAGAAGGCTGTTCCGTAAAAAACAGTAATGCAGTAGCGTTTGGAATGTCATTTACAACCCCTTGGATTTTATCTGTGGTAATGTAAGACCAGTTTTTGGCTGTAATTTCCCTTTGCAACAACAGAGCCCAATTGGTCTCCTTATCTGTAAACAGTAGCTGAACATAAGGGTTGGATAAAAGAATTTGCATGGGCTTATAAAACCAACCTTGCTCGTTATAATGTAAATACAACTCTAAAAATTGAGTAAAAAGGCTTGCTATGGATGTTCGATCCAAAGGATAGCCCATGGTAATATTTACGCCTTCAATCTCCTTTGGGACAGAATGTAACAGGGGATTGAGTAAGGTTTCATCACCTAGCACAATAGCAGTTTTACTTAGGGTAGTAGTGTTTTCTAAAGCTATTTTATTAAGAAGACTACTTACATACTTGGCCTGCGAGACGTTCTTTGGTACCCCGGTAATCTGTATTTTTTTTGGAGTAAGATAATTGCTTGCGCTTGGTTTAAGTTTTTTGCCCTTAAGGATTGGCCAATCTTTAAGATACTGTCGTATAAAAAGGCCGGCGTCGTGTATGGGATCATTAATAAAGTAGGAATCCGTATCCCAATAAATCTCAGCGTTTGTGGTCGTTAATAGTTCTTGTATGATAACAGATTCTGCCGTGTTAAGCGCATTGAATCCTATAAAAATGTGCTTTTTCTGTGGCATACTTTGAATGTAGGCCTTTATTTTACGAGCAGCCTCTCTGTAAACAAGACCTTGGGATCCTAATCCCCTACAAAGTAAACGGTGATTAAATTCTGTATATAATTGCTCCAGATTATTCCAAAAGCGAATATAATCCGTCATCATTTTAGTTTTCTGCGGGGTCAGGTACCAATGATTTAGTTCTTGTATATCGGACAGATAAGAGAATATTTTTTTTTGATCAACCAGGTAGCGATCTATTTCGTTAAAATCTTGTAGCAGGGTTTGTCCCCATAGTGTAAACGCAGGAAAACTATCTTTTTCTTCCTTTTGCTCTGTATTCCAATCAAGATAAACGGCATACAGGGTAAATAACTGTTCAATCGAGTTTGCATAGGCAAGGTCTGCAACGTTCTCAACAAAATTTTCTACGCTTAATATGTCCGGGGCAAACTGCGTTTTTTGAGAAGTTTTTGCAATGCAATTTTTAAGAAAGGTTCCAGCGCGTTTACTTGGAAGGATAAACACAATATCCTCTAAGGAATCTTGTTTTAATAGTACTTCTTGAACAACCTCTTCTAGAAAACTTTGCATCTTTAAAAATAAAAAAAAGCTCCGCAATTGCGGAGCTTTTAAAATCTATTTTGAAATTAACTAATTACTTTACTAAGTTAATCTCTACTCTTCTGTTTTGAGTTCTTCCAGCAGCAGTATTGTTAGTTGCGATAGGCTTATCTTTTCCATAACCAATGGCAGATAATCTGGACGCGTCAATTCCTTTTTCTACTAAGAAATCTTTTACAGCATTAGCTCTAGATTCAGAAAGTTTCTGGTTCAAAGAAGCACTACCAGTACTATCTGTGTGTCCTTCAACAGTGAATTTAGAGTTTGGATACTGATTCAAGATAGTAATGATATCTACAAATACACCTGTTGAAGCGGCTTTAATAGTAGATTTACCAGTGTCAAACAAGATTGTTTTAGCAAAATCATTCAATTTCTTTTGAACTTCTTCAGTTACTTCTGGACAACCTTTGTTAGCTACAGTACCAGCTACGTCCGGACAAGCATCGTCTTTGTCAAGAACACCGTCGCCGTCTCTGTCTGGCCAAGGACAACCTTTGTTTTCTTTTGGACCAGCCTCATTTGGACAGGCATCATCTTTATCAGCAACACCATCGCCATCAGCATCTGGACAACCACCTAAAGCAGCTAGACCTGGCTCATTTGGACAAGCATCATCTTTGTCCGGAACACCATCTCCATCAGTATCAGGACATCCGTTTAATTCTTTAGGACCAGCCTCATTTGGACAATCATCTTTACTGTCTTCTATACCATCTCCATCAGTATCAGGACATCCGTTGAAAGCTGCAAGACCAAAAACTTCTGGGCAAGCATCATCTTTGTCATAAATACCATCACCATCAGTATCCGTACCACCAAATTTAACTGAGATACCAGCTAAATGTTGGAAATGTTTTACTCCGTAATCTTCAAAAGCATGCTTATAAGAAGATTGTAATGTAAGACCAAGATTTTCGGTAAACCAGAAGTTAACACCAACACCACCATTTGCAGTACCGGCACCAATTTCGTCAACCCAAGTGTAACCACCACCTATTTCAACGAAAGGATCAACTACCGTATTTTTCAAAAAGTTATATTTTATAGTACCGTCAACAGCGTAGTGAGATAAATCGTCTACAACTACATCTCCCAATTTGGTAATTTTGTTTAGAGATCCTCTAACACCAACTGAAAAACCGTCTCCTACAGACTTGGACACACCAATGTAAGAAATTGAAGGAAGAATGTTCCAGTGGTCGTTTGCATTAAAGAACTCGCTGAAAAGGGTGCCTGTTGGATAGGCAGCACTTTGGTCATTAGTAGGATAAACGTCAATTGCGTTTACACCAAAACTAATCTGCCAAGGGTTATTTACGTCCTGAGCCTGTACGGTGTTTAGACCTACAACAAGGATAGCAAGAACCAATAATTTGCTAAGATGTTTCATGTTCAAATTTTTAAGTTTAAGTGTTTATTAGCTGCAAATGTAAGTTGTTAAAATTTATTAACAAAATCAATTTTCTATTTTTTTTAACGCAATTCATACGAAAAAGAGCACCGTTAAACGATTTTTAACGTTTTCCCAACATCTTTAAAGGCATTAATAGCTTGCTCCAGGTGTGCAATTTCATGGGCTGCGGACAATTGTACCCTAATTCTGGCCTTACCCTGAGGAACAACCGGATAGAAGAAACCAATTACATAAATACCTTTTTCAAGAAGCAATTTTGCCATTTTTTGGGCTAGTTTGGCATCATATAGCATTACCGGAACGATGGCGGAGTCTCCTTGAACGATATCAAAACCGGCATTCTTTAATCCTTTTTTAAAATATTTGGTATTCCTTTCCAGTTTATCCCGTAAGGAAGTATCTTGCTCTAATAGTTCAAATACCTTTATGGAAGCACCTACAATTGCAGGCGCCAATGAGTTTGAAAACAAATAGGGTCTGGAGCGTTGCCGAAGTAGTTCTATAATCTCTTTTTTCCCGGTGGTATAACCACCCATCGCACCTCCAAGGGCTTTCCCTAACGTGCCTGTGATAATGTCTATTTTTCCTAAAACCCCTTTCTCTTCCAAAGTACCTTTACCGGTTGCGCCTATAAAGCCGGCGGCATGACATTCATCTACCATTACCAGTGCATCATATTTCTCGGCTAAAGCACAAATTTTGTCCAGTGGCGCGAGAACCCCATCCATAGAAAAGACTCCATCAGTTACAATGAGTTTATATCTAGCCTTATCTTCAACTGCCTTTTTCAATTGAATTTCTAAATCCGCCATATTGCAATTGGCATACCTGTATCTTTTGGCTTTGCAAAGACGTACACCATCTATTATGGACGCGTGGTTTAAGGCGTCTGATATGATTGCATCTTCCTCGCCCAACAAAGGCTCAAAGACCCCACCATTGGCATCAAAGGCGGCGGCATATAAGATCGTATCTTCAGTTCCATAAAAATGAGCTATTTTCTGTTCCAAAGTTTTGTGGATGTCTTGAGTACCACAAATAAAACGGACAGACGACATTCCAAATCCATGGGAATCCAAGGCGTCCTTTGCAGCCTGTATTACTTCCGGATGGGATGATAGTCCTAAATAGTTATTGGAACAGAAATTAATTACTTCTTGTCCGGAAGCAATTTTAATTACTGCACCCTGAGGGGTTGTAATGATACGCTCTTCTTTAAACAGACCTGCTTTTTGAATGCTATCTAACTCTTTTAGTAAATAACCTTTAATGTTTCCGTACATAACTGAGTGTTAAATAAATTCTGGTGTTACCTTTTCGTTTATATATACAAGTATTCTATTTTTAATAGTATAGCCCATAGCTTTTAAAGCGTCTGCATAGGTCTGTAATTGCTGGTGATAGCGGATATCTTTTTTACCTGTTTTAAAATCGATCAAGGTAAGCTCATTGCCTTGAATTACCACTCTATCCGGGCGTAAAATTAAACCATTTTCTGTAATGATATCCTTTTCTCTCTTTACCGTACTTCCCGACTCGAAATAGGATTTTAATTCAGGGTGCGCTATAACTTGAATAACCTTTGTCTTTAAATCATCAATTTCTTTTGATTCTATGTCTCCATTTCTTATTAAAAGTTCAAAAGCCTTGTGCAAATCCTGAGATGTATCAATAAGGCTTAACAGGTAATGGATTAAATTGCCCCGGTTTAAGGCCTCTTGTCTGTCTGTTTCCCATAATGACCCTGATTTGGCAAGTATTTTAAAAGTAGGTCTTTCCTTATTGGTGGTTTGGTAAGGAATATGGAACTTTTTGTTGTGAACTGTATTGCTGTAATTGTATTCGAGATTGCCAAAGGTGTAAGTGGTTTGATCTTCATTCCAAAGCCCCTTGAGTTTTAAAAAATGGATAAAAAGACCGGCGTAATTGTCGGTTGCATAAGCGTTCTCTTTGTTACTCTTTTTTTGAGTAATAACATAAAGCGCCTTCACTGCACGGGTCATTGCAACATAAAGAAGATTAAAGGCATCCAACTCTTGTTTTTCATGTTCTTCATAGAAAACATGTTCTGCAGTTTCACTATAGTTGGGCACTTCATTTTTCTTGTTAATAAGCAACTCATCAAAGTCATTAAAATGCTCTTTTGCTACCGGTAACCATAATTTGGATTCCTGTCTTGGGTAAATAAGCGTATTTGCATAAGGAAACACAACAAAGGGAAACTCTAAACCTTTGGATTTATGAATGGTCATTATGTTTATAGCATCTACGTTTTCCGGAGCTACGACGCTCAAGGTTCCTTTTTTCTTTTCCCAGTAGTCCAAAAATATACTAATGTTGGTGCCTTCCTTTTCTTCTACATCAAGCACGGCATCCAGTAAAAATGTGATATAGGCAGTAGTGTTTTGAACCAGATTAAATTGTCTTATGGCGTATTCCAGACCGTCGTATACAGAAGATTGTCTTAAAAAATCTAAATTAAAAAGGTATTCTTTTTTCAAAAAATGAGCCAATTGGTACAGGTTGTCGCTGATTAGTTTATGTTGCTGGGCGCTGTCAGCGGTAAGGAACAGTAGAATCTCATAAGCAACACTCCAGTTTTCAGGGTCTAAGCTGTAACGCAACAGATTAATTAGAAAATTTACTTGAGGATTGCTTCCAAGTAAAAGAGTTTCCGAGGAGACCACAGGGATATTAATTTGCATTAACTCCGATGCCAAGATAATACCGTGCTCTTTTTTTCTAGTCAGAATACAAATATCCTTTAATGCGTAATTTTTTTCTAGTATTTCGTTAATGATTTCCAGAACATTTTTGAAATAAAGCTTGTCTTCATCATTATCATTTTCATCTATAAAATTTAGTTTTACCGAACCTCCCTTTAAACTATTGAATTCTTGTTTGTTTCCATTAATAAATAATTCACAGTAAGACCCATTATTTAAAAAGGGACTCAAATCAGTAAAAAAGGCATTATTAAATTTTATAATCTCCTCATGGCTGCGGTAGTTTTTCGGCAATAGATGTATTTGAGGGGCTGTTACAAAGGGATTTTCCTCAAAGTTGATTAGGTTTAAGAACTGCTCTGCCTGCCCACCTCGCCAGCGATAAATGGCCTGTTTGGGATCGCCAACCAATAACAACGATCCTGTTTTACCATTTTCATCAATAGTATCTAAAGCGTTACCTATTAACGGCATTAGATTATTCCATTGCATTTCTGAGGTATCCTGAAATTCATCAATAAAATAATGGCGGTACTTTTCTCCCAGACGCTCAAAAATAAAGGGCACGGGCTGATCTTTTATTTCCTTGTAAATAATGGAATTAAAAGCAGAAATGGGTAATAAATCCCGTTCCTTTTCAAGAGTTTTTAGTTCCAACCGAATAGCATTAAGTACAGTTAACGGCACAATATTTCCATACGCATTTTTAAGTAATTGAAGGTTGTAGAACCCGTTTTTTATTGTATTGAAATTACTTATGAACTGCGGAAACAAACCATCTATAACATTTTTGGTATCGCCGGGGCATTTTTGATTATAAAGCGGAGTTGTCTCAAAGTTCTGTTTCCAAGAGGCTTTAAAATCAATAGTAAAATCGCCTTCATGAATCTTAAGCATAAATAATGGAAAAGAGCTTCGCGTAAAATCGGTAAACTCTAATCCATTTTTTTGTATTAAATAGATGGATTGAGATGCTGTTTCCTTTATGTCCTTTTCTAATCCTGAAATCCTTTCAAGCAAAAGCTTCTTCAACTCAAGGAAATCCGTTATGGTTTTATTTTCAAGATTAGCAATATGGCTGCGATGGTTTTCATCAAATACTAATTTTCCTATCTTATTTAAATCAAAGGCGATATCCCAACTTTTATCTCCATCAATTTTTTCCAAGGCAAAATCCAATATTACTTTCGTCAGTTGGGGGTCTTGTCCGGCTTTATCCAATAATCTGTTTACTGCTTCATCCAATAAAATATCCAAATCCAAAACCACCTCAAAGCTTTGAGATAGTTTGAGGTCTCTGGCAAAGGTTCTTATAACGCGATGAGTAAACTTATCTATGGTTGATACATCAAAAAAAGAATAATTGTGGAGTATTTCCTTTAAAGTATTTTTGGCTCTTTGCCGTAAGGTCTTGAAATCTATTTGCAGTTCTTTCTGAATATCAATAAATAGGGCAGGAGCTTTCTCTAAATCGGTTATTTTACTAAACTCAAACAAGCTACCAAGTATCCGCTGTTTCATTTCATTTACAGCTTTGTTGGTAAAGGTAATGGCTAGTATATGCCTGTAAGTTTTACCCCCATGCGCTGATAGTACTATTTTTAGATACTCCTTGGCAAGAACATAGGTTTTGCCGGAACCTGCGGAGGCATTGTAAATTTTGTAGGGATTCATCATCACCTATTTTTAGGGGTAAAATACGGAATATTAAATGGTTCTTAACAAATTATTAGGGGAATTTGTTTCTTTAAATTGTAATTTTGAAAAAGAGTATTATTTAACTAAAAACACTAAGATTATGGCTTTTGAATTACCAAAATTATCATATGCATATAATGCATTGGAACCACATATTGATGCTAGAACCATGGAAATACACCATACAAAACATCATAACGCGTATACCACGAATTTAAATAACGCTATTGCCGGAACAGATTTGGCCGACAAAACAATCGAAGAAATACTAAACAATTTAGACTTATCTAATGGGGCGGTTAGGAATAATGGCGGAGGATTTTATAATCACAATTTATTTTGGGAAATTATGTCTCCTAATGGTGGCGGAGAACCTTCAGGAGATTTGGCAGAAGCTATTAGAACAGCTTTTGGTTCTTTTGAATCCTTTAAAGATGCTTTTTCAAAAGCAGCAGGTACGCGCTTTGGCTCCGGATGGGCATGGTTATGTGTTCAAAAGGGAGGTAAGGTAGAGATTTGCTCTACGCCAAATCAAGACAATCCTTTAATGCCTAATACGGGCTGCGGAGGTTTTCCAATTTTAGGATTGGATGTATGGGAACATGCTTATTATTTAAATTACCAGAATAGAAGACCAGATTACGTAAGTGCTTTCTTTAATGTAATCAACTGGAAAAAAGTTGAATCACTATACAAATCCAACAAGTAAGGATTTAATTACCGTTAAAAATAAGTTGTTTAAAAGGCCGCAGATAAAGTTATGTGGCCTTTTTGCTTTTTTAATAGAAAAGGGCGGAGAAATCTCCACCCTTTTCATCCCAAATCTTACCATAAACTTAACCTACTTATGCTATGGCAATACTAAATTACTGGTATTGCTAGAGATTACAAAGTAATTTTAATTATTTTAAGAATTAAAGGAGGTTATTGTTGCCTGTGAAATGTTAAACGATTGCACTAAAGATATTTTAATTAGTTGATTTTCAGGAATAAAAATAAAAACTATAGCAAGAACTCTAAATTTTGAAAAAAGGAGTGTTTCAATTTATTTGTAAAAATAAGTTAAATAGTTATTGATATATATCAATTTTAGAATGAAGTAGTTGTAGCAGTGAAGTAAAGTAAACTTTCAAAAATAAAAGGCGGAGATAAACTCCGCCTTTTTCCCCAAATCTTACCATGAACTTAACCTACTTATGCTATGGTCTTCCAAAAGTAGGCCAAAGTTATTTAGACCTCTTTAAGTTTTAGATGAAAGACTTTTATAATCGGTCTAAGTGCTGTTTGCGACTTTTTAGTGTGGTATGAGGTCTTAAGGCGAGAGAATTTGGCTGGATTCCTAAATAAAAAAGGTGGAGAATTCTCCACCTTTTTTTCCCCAAATCTTACCATGAACTTAACCTACTTATGCTATGGTCTTCCAAAGATACTATATGGTACTTCTAACTTGGCTATCTTTTAGACGAGTGTCTTTATTAAGCGTTGAATGGGATAATTACTGTTATTTTGGTTTAAAAACTGAAGAAAATCAGTACAAAAATGGATGAAGACCCAATAAAAAAGGTGGAGAAGTCTCCACCTTTTTTGCCCCAAATCTTACCATGAACTTAACCTACTTATGCTATGGCGAATCTAAGGTAGGTGGGGTAAACTTCAAAGAGACCAGAATACCGATAAACGGCACAAATTATCGATGAAATGCAAAACAGAGTGCATTTCATCGATGAAATACTAATATGCCCTTTGACTTTTGCCCTCGTAAAAATTAATAAAAGCTCGGTTAACAACGCGATTTCCCCCTGGGGTTGGGTAATTTCCTGTAAAGTACCAATCGCCTAAGTTTTTAGGGCAAGCTTGATGCAAACTTTCAACAGTTTGATAAATAATTTGAACTTTAGCCTTTAAATCACTTGGACTTAGTAGCTCTCCAATTTTCTGTGAAATTTGATCGGTAGTAAATGGTTCATAAAACTCCTTAACGTAGTTCAAGACATCTTTATCTTTGGAACTTACCTGAGCGAGACATTTTCTGTAAATTTCGTCTATAACGGCCATACTTCCCTCTTCTTTATGCAATTCTTCGGCGGCCCTAAACGCAATAAAATCTTCTAATTTAGCCATATCTATACCATAACAATCGGGATAGCGGATTTGTGGTGCAGAGGAAACAACAACTATTTTCTTTGGGCCTAGTCTATCTAACATTTTTAAAATGCTTTTTTTAAGAGTGGTACCCCTTACGATGCTATCGTCTATTATAACGAGATTATCTTCGCTTTTTACTGAGCCATAGGTTATATCATAAACGTGAGCAACCAGATCATCCCTACTGCTATCCTGGGTTATAAAAGTGCGCAATTTCGCATCCTTAATGGCAACCTTTTCTATTCTCGGTCTAATATCTAAAATCTCGTGAAGCTCTTCTCGGGTAATTTTTCTGCCTATGGATAATATTTGCTCCTCTTTTCTCTTATTCATGTAATTCTGAGCCTCTTTTACCATTCCAAAAAAGGAGGTTTCCGCGGTATTGGGGATATAAGAGAAAACAGTATTTTTTATGTCATTTTCTACAGCGGCAAGTATTTGTGGGAAAAGAAGTTTTCCCAGTTCCTTACGTTCCTGATATATTTCCTTATCGCTCCCTCTGGAAAAATAGATACGCTCAAAGGAACAGGCCTTGCGCTCTACCGGAGGTAATATTTCCTTTATAGCAACCTTCCCGGTTTTTTTAATAATTATAGCATGGCCCGGATCTAACTCCTGCACTTCTTCAAATTTTACATTGAAAACTGTTTGTATGGCAGGTCTTTCGGAAGCAATAACTACAATTTCATCATCTTGATAATAATAAGCCGGCCTAATACCCGAGGGGTCTCTGAGTACAAACGCGTCGCCATGACCTAACAGACCGGCCATAGTATAACCGCCATCCCAATTCTTGGAAGCTCTTCGTAGGATTTTTGCAACACTCAATCGTTCTGCAATCAGTGGAGAAGCTTCCCGTTTATTATACCCCTCTTTTTTAATCTCTTTATACAACTTTGCCACCGCATCATCCAGAAAATGACCTATTTTTTCCATGACAGTAACCGTATCTGCCATTTCTTTGGGATGCTGTCCCAATTGAACAAGATTATCAAAAAGCTCATGAACATTGGTCATGTTAAAGTTACCTGCAACTATTAGGTTTCGGTGCATCCAGTTGTTCTGACGTAAAAATGGATGTACACTTTCTATGCTGTTTTTTCCAAAAGTGCCATATCGCACGTGTCCCAGCAAAACCTCGCCTATGTAGGGAATGTTCTTTTTTTGTAATGCTACATTTTCTATATACTCCGGGTGTTCCAGAAAGGTATTGTTTATTCTTTTATTTATCTGATCAAATATATCTTGTATGGGCTGCGATTCAATAGAACGGACTCTACTCATGTAGCGTTCTCCCGGGGCAACATCTAACTTTATACTTGCAAATCCGGCTCCGTCCTGTCCTCTATTGTGTTGTTTCTCCATCATGAGGTACATCTTGTTTACCCCATATAAGGCCGTTCCATATTTCTCTTTATAATATTCCAGAGGTTTCAATAACCGGATAAGAGAAATTCCGCATTCATGTTTAATGGCATCACTCATTGTGTCTTATAGTATAAAAAAAACCCCGATCCCGAGGCTTCGGGATTCATCCCTATTTTAATTCAATGTCAAACTGAGTTAATTCTTTAAATTGACGCAATCTATGTTGCACCTCCTCTTTATCCAGATACTGCATGCGTTCCGTGCCAAAACGCTCTACACAAAAAGAGGCTAAATTTGAACCGTGTATTACTGCACTTTTTAGATTATTGAATGATATGTTTTGTGATGCCGCCAAATAACCTACAAAACCACCTGCAAAAGTATCACCTGCTCCTGTAGGGTCAAAAACTTCTTCTAGCGGTAAGGCCGGAGCAAAAAAAACTTTATCATCCTTGAACAATAATGCTCCGTGCTCTCCTTTTTTTATAACGACATACTTGGGACCCATTTTATGAATTTCTTCGGCTGCTTTTACTAATGAATGTTGGTTCGTTAGTTGTCTGGCTTCTTCATCATTAATAGTAAGGACATCTACCTCGGCAATGACTTTTAATAATTCCGGAAGGGCATTATCCATCCAAAAATTCATGGTATCCAAAACAATGAGTTTGGGCTTAACAGACATTTGTCTGATAACACTTATTTGTGTGTCAGGATGAAGATTACCTAACATAACAACATCTGCATCTGAAAAATGTGCAGGAACAATTGGATTAAAATTAGCCAATACATTTAGCTCTGTTGCCAAAGTAGTTCTTACGTTGAGGTCATTGCGGTATTTTCCACTCCAAAAGAAAGTTTTACCTCCATTTACGATTTCTATGGCAGAAATATCTATGTTGTGATTAGATAACATGGTAAGATATTCCTTGGGAAAATCATCTCCTACAATAGAAACAATTGCGGCTTCCGGGCGAAATTGTGAGGCAGCCAAAGCAATAAAAGTTGCAGCTCCTCCCAAAATTTTGTCAGTTTTTCCAAAAGGTGTCTCAATAGCATCGAAGGCAACAGTACCAACAATTAATAATTTACCCACTAGTACCCAAATTTAGGTGCAAATATAAGGGTAAGTTTCGGAGTATTTGTAAAGCCTTTAAAAGAATTAACAGGCTTTTGATAACTGTAAATATTAGTTTAGCGTAAATCTTCAACTTTTGTAAACCCCTTATCTTCTTTGAGCTTTTTATTTTTAGAAGCTGCTACTGCAAGTGCATCGCATCTTTCATTTTGAGGATGATCATTATGCCCTTTTATCCACTTAAATTTAATAGTATGCTTTTTGTATTCTTTTAAGAATGTTTTCCATAGGTCCACATTTTTCTTATCCTTAAAGTGGTTAAGCTGCCATTTTTCTAGCCATTTCTTCTCTACAGCGTCTACTACATATTTCGAGTCAGTGTATACTATAATATTCAAGTTTTCCTTTTTGAGCTTTTTAAGCGCTTCTATTACTGCCAACAGCTCCATTCTATTGTTGGTGGTGTGCTTAAAGCCTTCAGAAAACTCCTTCTCATAGGGTTTACCTACCCATTCCATTACAATTCCATATCCTCCTGGACCTGGATTTCCGCGCGCGCAGCCATCGGTATAAATATGAATGTCTACTTTATCCATGTAACAGGCTATCTATGATTTTTGGAAAATGTTCCTGTTCCAGTTTGTGTATCTTTTCAGCAATGCTCAACGCAGTATCATCCCTATTAATATTGGTTTTTATTTGCTGAATAATGGCTCCCTCATCATAATTTTCGTTTACATAATGAATGGTTATGCCGGTTTCTAGCTCATTATTCTCCTTGACTGCACGATGTACATGCATTCCGTACATTCCTTTACCACCAAATTTAGGGAGCAATGCTGGATGAATATTTACAATCTTTCCCGGAAAGCTTTCAATGATTTTTTTAGGTATTTTCCAAAGGAAGCCGGCTAGTACTATTAAATCGGGATTGAACGCCTTAAGGGTTTTATTTATACAATCAGAATCATAAAAAGCAATTTTATTAAAACATAAAGAACTAATTTTTAGATTGTTACATCTGTCCAGAACTTTAGCATCCTTGTTGTTCGTGAAAACGCAGTCAATCGAAACGTGGGGGTTAGTACTAAAATAGCGTGCAATATTTTCTACATTGGAACCTGAACCTGAGGCAAAAAGAACAATACGTTTCATGAAATAATTGGCTTACCGGGCGCGGAAATATTTTAGGCTAAAATAACACTCTTGTATTTAAATTTCTTAAATTACAATACATTTTACCGACAAATGGTGTTATTAATCCAAAGTTTTTTATTTTTGCCAACAATTAAATTTATAAAACCAATAATATTATGTCAGACATTGCATCAAGAGTAAAGGCTATCATCGTAGACAAATTAGGTGTTGATGAGAACGAAGTTGTATCAGAAGCTAGCTTTACTAACGACCTAGGGGCAGATTCATTGGATACTGTGGAATTGATCATGGAATTCGAAAAGGAATTTGATATTCAAATCCCGGACGATCAAGCAGAGAACATCGCAACTGTTGGCCAAGCTATAAGTTATATAGAAGAAGCAAAGTAATTGTATGATATCTTACTAGAAGATTTAAAATTATCCATGAGGTAATCATCCTGCATGGATAATTTTTTTTAATTTACACTTGTCTTAGAGATTAAACAAAATTAGGTTCAATGCAATTAAAGCGAGTTGTAGTTACGGGCTTAGGTGCTTTAACACCTATAGGAAATAATATAGAGGAGTATTGGGAAGGTTTGAAAAACGGTATAAGCGGTTCAGCACCAATAACCTATTATGATACTGACAAATTCAAGACTAAATTTGCCTGTGAGCTTAAAAATTTCAATTCTGAAGATTTTTTTGATAGAAAGGAAGCGCGTAAGTTGGATAGATTTGCGCAATATGCATTAATATCTTCTGATGAAGCCATTTTAGATTCCGGATTAAATTTAGATGCAATTGATAAGTTTCGTGTAGGAGTAATTTGGGGCGCAGGTATTGGAGGCCTAGAAACTTTTCAGAATGAGGTACTTAATTTTGCTGCGGGAGACGGTACTCCCAGATTTAATCCTTTTTTTATTCCTAAAATGATTGCAGATATTGCCCCGGGTAATATCTCTATTAAGCACGGATTTATGGGGCCGAATTACACCACAGTGTCTGCATGTGCCTCCTCCGCAAACGCAATAATAGACGCCCTGAACTATATCCGATTGGGATATTGTGATGTCATCGTAACTGGAGGAAGTGAAGCGGCAGTTACTATTGCAGGAATGGGTGGATTTGGAGCAATGCACGCTTTATCTACTAGAAATGAGAGCCCGGAAACTGCTTCCAGACCTTTTGATGCAACCAGAGATGGTTTTGTTTTAGGTGAAGGTGCAGGAGCTTTGATCTTGGAAGAGTATGAACACGCAAAGGCAAGAGGTGCTAAAATATATGCAGAGGTAGCTGGAGGTGGTTTGTCCAGCGATGCTTATCATATGACTGCACCGCATCCGGATGGTATTGGGGTTGTGAGAGTAATGGAAAATTGCTTACGCGATGCCGGATTAAAACCGGAGGATGTGGACACCATAAACACTCATGGAACTTCTACCCCATTGGGAGATGTTGCAGAACTCAAAGCAATTACCCAGGTCTTTGGGGAGCACGCAAGAAAAATCAATATTAACTCTACAAAATCTATGACCGGTCACTTACTCGGAGCAGCCGGAGCAATAGAAGCCATAGCCTCTATTTTGGCGATGGAACACAGTTTAGTGCCACCTACCATTAACCATGAAGTTGTGGATCCCAACATAGACCCAACTTTAAATCTTACCCTTAACAAGGCCCAAAAGAGAGAGGTTAACGTCGCTTTAAGCAACACTTTTGGGTTTGGAGGGCACAACGCCTGTGTAGTTTTCAAGAAAATAAGTTAAGGACAACATGAATTTTCCTTCCAATCTATTTAATTCCCATTCTAAAGAGGATGGGGATTTTTTTTTGGAAATGAAAAAAATATTGGGATTTAAACCTAAAAACTTAACTATTTATCAAAAGGCTTTTTTACATCGCTCTGTAAATAAAAAAGATGACAAAGGAGCACCAATGAACTACGAACGGCTGGAGTTTTTAGGAGACTCAATGCTTGGTACTATAATATCCAAATATCTGTACAAAGAAGTTCCGGAAGGTGATGAGGGGTATCTCACTAAAATGCGCTCTAAAATTGTTAGTAGAGAGCACCTTAATGAACTAGGGAAGGACCTTAACCTTATAAAATTTGTAGAAAGTAGAATTCCAAAATCGCACTTTGGAGATAATATACACGGTAATGTCTTCGAGGCATTGGTGGGAGCAATTTATTTGGATCGTGGTTATGAGTATTGCGAGAAATTTATTAACTCCAGAGTTATAGAACCTTATGTTGATATTGAACAGTTAGAAGGCAAAGTAATTAGTTACAAGAGTCTTGTTATAGAATGGTGCCAAAAGCAAAAAAAGTCATTTCATTATGATGTTTACGAAGATACCGGAAATGATACTATTAAACATTTTGCAGTAAAACTGGCTATAGGAAGTAAAATTGTAGCCAAAGCAAGAGCAACTTCCAAGAAAAAAGCAGAAGAAAGAGCTTCAAAAAGGGCTTATTTTGCCCTTCAGAATCAAATTAACAAGCCTTTGTAGTTAGGCAGTGTAATCCAATATCTTTTCTATGGTTAAGGAATCTTTAACACCTTTGGCAACTAGGCTGGTTTCATTATTAGCATTATATTTACACTTTTTGATTTTAGCATGGTAGCTATTCACAAAATGTTAAGAGATACTTATGAAGAATCTTTTACCCTAATTGCGATACACAGTGGTTTGGAAGATTATGCTTTAGTATATGCGCTCAATCTATATTTGAAATCAAAGTTTAAAAGAGCTGAAACAGACCTAGATATAGGTAAAGACAATTCTTTTCCTATTTTTGAATGGAAAGACGCGAAAAATGATAGAGGGTGGACTTTATTGCAGAATACAATAATAAAGGAACATGCCATTGACACCTCGGGGTTTTTTGAAAATGAGATTGTTTATAAAAGACATCATCTATTACCTGAGCACAAAGAAGTGGACTATTTATTGAAAATTGAAAATGAGGAATTGGAAATAGACGATGAAGATATTGTAAAGTCTATCCTTATGATTCCCAATATAATAACAGCCTACACTATGGAGGCTAACAAATTAAAATCTAAAAATAATTTAATCTTTTAAAAGAATGCCAACTAAAAAAAAGACCAAGATAGTTGCCACTTTAGGTCCAGCAACTAGCACTAAAGAGGTCCTTAGGGAGATGATCATTGCAGGAGTTGATGTCTTTAGAATAAACTTTTCTCATGCAGATTATGATGACGTTGCCGCCCGTATTAAAATGATCCGTGAATTAAATGAAGAATTGGAGGCCAACACGTCTATTCTCGCAGATTTACAAGGACCAAAGCTTAGGGTTGGTGTTATGGCAGAGGAGGTTGTTGTGGCTCCGGGCGATGAAATAACTTTTGTAACAGGAAAACCTTTTGAAGGAAATTCAAAAAGGGTTTATATGAATTACAGCAGCTTTCCTAAGGATGTAAATCCAGGAGAACGGGTTTTACTGGATGATGGAAAACTAGTTTTTGAGGTGATTTCTACTAATAGAAATGACGAAGTCTTGGCAAAAGTGATTCAGGGAGGTCCTTTAAAATCTAAAAAAGGAGTTAATTTACCCAATACCAATGTGTCCTTGCCGGCACTTACAGAAAAGGATATCAAAGATGCCATTTTTGCTATATCCCAAAATGTAGATTGGCTGGCCTTATCATTTGTTCGCTTCAGTCAGGATTTAATAGATCTTCAAAATTTAATTAAAGAGCATTCGGAACATAAAATACCAATTATTGCAAAGATTGAAAAACCTGAAGCCGTAGAGAACATAGATAAAATTGTTGCTTATTGTGATGGATTGATGGTAGCCAGGGGTGATCTTGGGGTAGAAGTTCCCGCTCAGGAAGTTCCTCTAATTCAAAAACAACTTGTTTTAAGGGCAAAAAAAGCCAGAATACCGGTAATTATTGCTACACAAATGATGGAAACCATGATTACCAGTCTTACACCTACACGTGCAGAGGTTAATGACGTGGCGAATTCGGTTATGGATGGTGCGGATGCGGTAATGCTTTCAGGAGAAACATCAGTAGGAAATTATCCTGTTCAGGTAATTCAAAAAATGTCCAGTATTCTAGAAACAGTGGAGAACTCAAGTCTAATACGAGTACCTCAGGAAGCTCCAAATGTGCGTACTAAACGGTACATTACTAAATCGGTATGCTACCATGCGGCAATAATGGCCAATGAGATTAAAGCAAAGGCTATTTCTACCTTAACTAATAGCGGTTATACAGCTTTTCAAATATCGGCATGGAGACCAAATGCACATATTTTAGTTTTTACTTCAAATAAAAGAATATTAACCCAATTGAATTTACTTTGGGGGGTAAAGGCATTTTACTATGATAGATTTGTATCTACTGATGAAACCATAGAAGATGTTAATAGCATTGCCTGTAAAAAAGGTTTTCTGGATGTCGGAGATATGCTTATTAGCTTAGCTGCAATGCCCATTAAGGATAAAGGAATGGTAAATACCCTTAGGGTAACAGAAATAGAGACTTGTAGTTTTTAGAAAATATTATAGGTAAAGATTTAAAATCCCCAGTCGTTTAATTCCGGTTGGGGATTTTTAATTGTATTAAATAAGAAAGTTATGCTACAGCACGCTCAAATGCAATGAAATTTATAACCTCTCCCATTTTGTCAAAGATTGGCTCACCCTTAATCCAACATTTATAGGGTAAACCATTTTTTTTGTAGTTAACAATCAGAGCTTCAAAGGGTACTTTATTTCTAATTGCAGACGCAATATAATCTGTGGTCTCTTTGCAAGTATCTTTACCTTGGAACATTTTAGGTTGCTTACCAATAACCTCTGTTGGAGAGTAGCCGTTCATTTCTAGAAGGTTATGTGTAACATGGACAATTTTTAGGGTTGCATCGGTAACTACAATAATATAATCCTTATGAATTAATTGATCTTCAAGCTCGGTATTATAAACCCATTGATTCCTTTTCGCCAATTTAGATAAGTATACCAAGTCATTATAACTTTTGCATATTTTATCGGAATGAGATCTATAAAAATCTCCGGAAATTATTGGAAAGACAGGTAGCGGATGCTCAGAATAAAACTTATTTGCGGCAAAATCATAATCTTTCAGCTCTTTCATCATATATCCTATTAAACCAAAACACTTTTGTTGGTCAGTTATTAAACTCTAGCTAAACGAAAATAAAATCTCAATTTATATATTGATTGTAATAAGATGCAAATAACAGCAAAAGAGTGTATATACTAAAAAAATGAACAAACATTTAACAGTTTTGTTAAACAAAAACTTGTAATAGATCCATTTTAAGTGAGAAAAGCAGGAATTTTCTTTAGATTATCTTAAAAGTCGAACTTTAATTGCACTTGAACAGATTGGGTTACAGGCTCTTTTTCGCGATCCGTATTTAAGTTGGCAAGTGAAATACCTAGCAACCGAACAGAATTTTGCATTTTTTCCTGATATAATAATTCTTTAGCCGTTTCCAGAATCAACGCTTTATTGGCAATGAAATATGGAAGCGTTTTGCTTCGCGTTTGTAAGGTGAAATCACTGTACTTAATTTTTAGAGTAAGTGTTTTTCCAGCGATACGGGTTCTCTGTAAGCGTTTTTCCAATTCGGCTGCAATGTGGTCTAATCGTTCCAGCATAAAAATTTCACTACTGATATTCACGTCAAAGGTACGTTCTGCCCCCACTGATTTGGGTATGCTATTTGGCTTTACTTCACTTGTATGGATACCACGGACCACATCGAAGTAATAGGCACCACTTTTACCAAAATGCGATTCCAAAAATGCCAAAGATTTTGCTTTAAGATCTTTGCCTGTAAAAATGCCCAATAAGTACATTTTTTCGGCAGTTACTTTTCCTACTCCGTAGTATTTTCGAATGTCAAGATGTTCTAAAAAGGATGTTACTTCTTCAGGATTTACCGTCTTTTGTCCGTTGGGTTTATTATAATCACTGGCTACTTTGGCTATAAACTTATTTATGGATATCCCTGCAGAAGCCGTTAAACCTAACTCGCCATAAATTCGCTGTCTTATTTCGCCGGCGATAAGTGAAGCAGAAGGATTTCCTTTTTTGTTTTGGGTAACATCCAGATAAGCTTCATCCAAAGATAAAGGCTCTACCAAGTCAGTATACTCATGAAATATTGCCCTGATTTTCATTGAAATCTCTTTATAACGGGCATACCGCGGAGTTACAAAAATAAGTTCAGGGCAGTTTTTCTTTGCCAAATAGCCACTCATAGCACTGCGAACACCAAACTTCCGTGCCTCGTAGCTGGCAGCAGAAACCACACCTCTGTTTTCACCTCCACCAACTGCAATGGGCTTTCCTTTCAACAAGGGATTATCCAATTGTTCTACAGAGGCATAAAAAGCATCCATATCGATATGGATTATTTTTCGAAGCGGAAAATCATAGGTCATACACAAAATTAAACTATATTTAGTTAGATGAATACACACAAAAAAGTAGCTATTTTGCTGGGAGCATCGGGACTTACAGGTGGTCACCTACTCCGGTTATTACTAGATGACGAACAATACGAAAAAGTAATTCTCTTTTCCCGAAGTACCATTGGATTTTCGCATTCCAAAGTAGACGAGCATTTGATTGATGTGTTTAGTCTAGCAGATTATGGATCATTTTTTAAAGCAGATGTAGTTTTTTGCTGTATAGGAACCACCAAAAGTAAAACCCCAAACAAGGAATTGTACAGGAAGATTGATTATGGAATTCCCGTAGCTGCAGCAATGCTTTGTAAGGATAACGGCATAGGGACATTTATAGTAGTGTCGGCTTTGGGAGCAAAGCCCGATAGTCCCATTTTTTACAACAAGACGAAGGGAGAAATGGAAGAGCAGGTTTTGGGTTGTCAAATTTCAAAAACCCACATTTTACAACCCGCCTTAATTAGTGGACAACGCAGTGAAAAAAGGATTGGCGAATGGATATTTAAGCAAATTATGAAGGGAATTAATCATGTTTTAGTTGGCTCATGGAAAAAGTATAGAAGCATTTCTCCTGAAACTATTGCAAAATGTATGATTTGGTTATCTCATAACCCTGGTGAGGAAGTAAGGATTGAATCCGATCGAATTCAGCATTTGGTTACCATAGCAGAGAGAAATTTTAAAGTCTAATACAGAAGAGGTTGTGATAGAAATAGAGCGTAAATTTTTAGTAAAATCTAAGGCGTACAGTGAGGATGCCATTTCAAAGGAGGTCATTAAACAAGGCTTTTTAAATACGGATCCAGAACGGACAGTGCGTGTAAGGACTAAAGGAAATTCAGCATTTCTTACCGTAAAAGGAAAATCATCTAAGAGCGGTACTAGTCGTTTTGAATGGGAAAAGGAAATTCCTTTGGAAGATGCCGAGGAACTTCTAAAGTTGTCTGAAGATGTGATATTATATAAGACTCGTTATCATGTTCCCTATGGAATTCATGTATATGAAGTTGATGAGTTTCATGGGGTGCATCAAGGGCTGATTATCGCAGAGTTAGAGTTACAGAGCGAGGAGGAAGAATTTGAAAAACCGGATTGGTTGGGACAAGAAGTTACGGGAGATGTCCAATATTACAATTCAGAATTGAGTAAGAGAAGGCAACTTTAATTCATCTAAGCAATATTCTTAGTTTATACCAATTATTGCCAACCTCCACCCAGAGCACGGTATAGGGATACAATAGATTGCAATTGTTGCAATTTGTTGTCCACCACATTAAGTTCGGCATTGAGTGCATTTTGTCTTGCCGTCAATAAGTCCAAATAAGTTCCAAAACCATTGTTTAATAAAACTTCAGAATTCGCTTCGGCTTTGCGAAGCGCCTCCACCTCTTTTTGACGAAATTCAGATTTTCTGCTTTCTGCATTAAACTCAAAAAGGGCATCGGAAACCTCCTGACCTGCTATTAACAAAGTCTTTTCAAAATTTAAAAGACTTTGTTGTTGTTGTGCCTTGGTTTGTTCATATTGGGTTCTAATTTGTCTTCTGTTAAAAATAGGTTGGGCAATTCCCCCAACGAGGGTAGAGAAAATTGACCCTGAGCTAAACCATTGATCGAAGACAATGCTTTGAAATCCGCTTGTGGCAGAAAAGGTAAAAGAAGGGTAAAAATTACTTTCCGCTACATTCGTTAATTCAAACGCGTTTACGAGATTATATTCGGCGGCAACTACATCGGGGCGATTTCTTAATAATAGTGCCGAAAATCCAAGGCTCAATTCCGGGTTCAGTTGTTGTTCTTCTAATTTGCCACGTTCAATTACCTGAGAAGGTTTTCCTAATAAGATACTAAGTAAATTTTCCGACCAAAATATATTTTTTTCAATATCTATTAAAAGTGCTTGTGCGTTATATAATTGTGCTGCAGTTTGATCCACCGCCACCTGATTAACGTTTCCAGCTTCTTTTAACGCCCTAATAGTTTCTAAACTTTTTGTCCTGTTCTCAATGGTTTCCTTAGTAATTTTTGCCTGTTCATCAAGTGCTAATAGTTGGTAATATGAGACAGTAATCTGTGATATCAACTGAGTTTTTATGGCCTGATGACTTGCAACCTGCTGCAAATAATTGGCTTGGGCTGCCCTTTTTGAACTTCGTATTTTGCCCCAAATATCTGCTTCCCAGGACAAAACGCCTGAAAACTCGTATTGATCTAAGGCACCGCTAAAAAAAGAACCAAACTGACTATTTCTTGCCAATTCCAAGTGGGTTAGCGTACCCCTTGTGGTGAGTGAAGGCAAGTATCCTGCTTTTCCTTGCTTTACCAAAGCGTCAGCAGCCACTATCTGTTGCAAGGCAATACGGACATCTAGATTATTTAACAGACCTTCCTCTATATAGCCTGAAAGATATGGATCTGTAAATAATTGTTTCCAGGATAGTGACGCCATGGAAATGCTGTCTGCAGGAAGTTGATCTGTTCGGTACAAATTATTAATTTCCTTTAAACTTGGTCGCTCATAATTTTTAGAAACAAAACATGATTGAACAGTGAATACGATAAACACCAAGGAAAATGAACGAAAGAAAAATTTCTTCATAGATAGCACCGTCATTTTGAAGGGTTATTTTTAGGGTCTATGGCATTTGGAACCCCCGTAATGCGTTCTTGTAGATGCTGGAAAACGATAAATAGTACGGGAATTACAAAAAGTCCAAAAATAGTACCAATGAGCATGCCCCCGGCAGCACCGGTTCCAATTGAATTGTTTCCTGCGGCTCCCACGCCTTTTGCCAGAACAAGGGGCATCAATCCTAAAATAAAGGCAAAGGAAGTCATTAATATAGGTCGTAAACGCGCTTTGGCAGCCTGAATGGCTGATTCGACAAGCGTTCGTCCCTGACGTCTGCGTTGGAGTGCAAACTCTACAATAAGGATAGCGTTTTTGGCTAAGAGGCCAATAAGCATAATAAGGGCTATCTGAAAATAGATATTGTTTTCCTGACCCGAAAACTTAGTGGTCAAAAAGGCACCTGCAACTCCAATAGGAAGGGAGAGCAAAACAGCAAAGGGCACTAAATAACTTTCATATTGGGCAGCCAGAAAGAAGTAAACAAACACAATGCTTAATAAAAATATAACTCCCGCCTGTCCGGCTGAGGCAATCTCTTCGCGGGTAATACCCGAAAACGCAACTTCATAATTGTTAGGCAAATAGGATTTAGCCACTTCATTTACGGCATTAATGGCGTCTCCGGAACTATATCCAGGGTTCGCTGAGCCATTTATAGTTACGGAGTTAAAAAGGTTAAATCGGTTTACGGTTTGTGGACCATATACCCTATTTAGGGTAACAAACTCCGAAATAGGAGCCATTTGCCCTTGGTTATTCTTAACAAACATACTGTTGAGGCTTGCCACATCCTTCCTTTCGCTGGGCTCAGCCTGAACCACCACTCTGAATTGTTTCCCGAAACGGCTAAAATCTGTAGCAAAGAAGCCACCGATATATACTTGTAAGGTAGATAAAATGCTACTTACACTAACCCCGGCTTCCTTTGCTTTGGGGATGTTAATATCCATTTCCAATTGCGGAAAATTTGTACTGAATGAGTTTGATGCAAAGGCAACTTCCGGTCTTTCAATAAGCGCATTAACAAAATTAATGGCTGTATCATCTAATTCTTTTAACGTTCCTGCGCTGCGATCCATCAACTGCATTTCAAAACCGTCTGAGGTACCAAATCCCGGAATACTTGGGGGTGTAAAAAATATAATCTTTGCCTCAGCCAAATTCGCAGTTTTGGAAGTCAATTCTTTTATGATTCCTTGAATGGAAGTAACATCGGTTTTTCTTTCTGACCAGTCTTCAAGAATAATGAATCCCAAAGCATACGAACTGCCAGCTCCCGAAAAAAAGTTTCGTCCGTTAACCAAGGAAGCAGTCCGTATTCCTTCCACAGATTTCATTATTTCATATAATTCCTGGGTCACACTGTAGGTCCTATCCAAAGAAGCACCTTGAGGAAGGTCTATATTGACAAAAATAACGCCTCGGTCTTCCGCAGGAACAAATCCACTTGGCGTAGTATTGTTTGCCCAAACTATTCCCAGAATGGCAATCAATAGTGCCAATGCCGTAATCCACTTATGCTTAACAAGAAAATCTAACGACTTGATGTACTTCTTTGTAGTAGCATCAAAGCCCGTATTAAAAGCCATATAGAACCGTTGAAGAAAGCCTTTTTTCTTGTCTTCTTCTTTATGTGGTTTTAAGAAGATAGCACATAAAGCCGGACTTAAGGTAAGCGCATTTACGGCGGAAATAAGAATGGCTATGATCAGGGTAACTCCAAATTGCTCATAAAAAACACCGGACGGACCTTTGATAAAAGTAATGGGAATAAATACGGCAGCCATAACCAGAGTTATAGAAATAATGGCGCCACTTATCTCGCTCATGGCAGAAACGGTGGCCTCCTTTGCCGAACTGTAACCTTGTTCTAGTTTGGCATGTACCGCCTCTACTACTACAATGGCATCATCAACAACAATTCCGATAGCCAAAAGTAGCGCGAATAGAGTAAGCAAGTTGATGGAATACCCCAAGAGCCCAAGAAAAAAGAAAGTTCCAATAATTGCAACAGGAACAGCAATTGCTGGGATAAGGGTGGATTTTAAATCTTGTAAGAATAAAAATACCACTAAAAATACCAGCAAGAAGGCTTCAATTAAAGTAGTTTTTACCTTATCAATTGAAGCGGTAAGAAATTTATTGGTGTCGTAATTGATTAGATAATCTACGCCTTCCGGAAATTGTATCTTAAGGCTTTCCAGAGTTACATACAATTCCTCTATAATTTCCTGAGCATTAGATCCCGGAGTTTGGAAGACTCCGAAGTTGATACTCGGATTTCCCTTAGAGCGTGAAATTGAAGTATATGAAAAAGCATCCAGTTCAACTTTAGCAACATCACTTAAAAGTAAGAACTGCCCGTTGTTTAATGCCTTAATAATAATATTTTCATATTCTTCAGCAGTTTTGTACCTCCCTTTATATTTAATTACATACTCAAAAGATTCTCCAATATTTTGTCCCAATGATCCGGCTGCGGCTTCCAAACTCTGTTCACCAATGGCACCAATTACATCCGCTGTGGTGACACCAAAGGAGGCTAATTTAACGGGGTCAATCCATACCCTCATGGCGTAGTCTTTTGCCCCAAAGACGGTTAAAGCGCCAACACCATTGATACGCTGTATTTCCGGTTTTATATTGATATTGAGATAATTTTGAATATAGGTATCATCATATTCAGGGTTCGTAGAGAGCAAGGCTACATACATTAATGCCGAACTTTGTTGCTTTTGGGTGATTATTCCGGCACGGATAACTTCAGAAGGCAATAAGGCGTTGGCACGCGAAACCCGGTTTTGCACATTTACCGCAGCGATATCAGGGTCTGTACCTTGTTCAAAGAACACCGTAATGGTTGCACTACCTGTATTACTGGCAGAAGAAATAAGGTAGGTCATTCCTTCCACCCCGTTAATTTGCTCTTCAATGGGAATAACTACACTTTCTAAAATAGTCTCGGCGTTGGCACCGGGAAAACTGGCGGTAACCTGAACCGTAGGTGGTGCAATATCGGGGTATTGTGTAACAGGAAGCGTATTAAGTCCAAGAACGCCTAAGAGCACAAGGATTATGGATATCACGGTTGAAAGTACCGGTCTTTCTATAAAAGTTTTTAACATCTTTTTTTATTTAAAAACCGTTTGAAAAGAGTTGGTAATGCTATCAATACTTGTAGGTTGGGGGATGATTTTCATACCGGACTTGGCTTTTCCCAATCCTTTTGCCAAAATCTGATCCCCTTCAGCTAATCCCTCAATAATAGATAGCCCATTTACTTCAGCTATTTCCGTGATGGATTTTAAGACCAATGAATCTCCCTTAACCAAATACACTAATTTTTTACCTTGTTGTTCAAAGGTAGACATGGTAGGTATGGCCAAAACGTTTGAATATTTTTTAGGAAGTTTTATAGTGGCGCTACTACCATTTCTCAAATAGCCCTTAGGATTATTGAATGTTGCCCGAAAATTTACCGTCCCCGTACTCGGATTTACCCCTCCAGTAATGGACTCTATTTTTCCGGTTTCCTCATAAGAAGAACCATCGGCTAAAACCAATTGTACCGGGGGAATATTTTTGGCCTTTTCATCTAAAGAACTACCCTCCAAACTTTTCAAAAAACCAATGACATCTTTTTCGTTCATGGCAAAGTAAACATATACTTTTTCTATGCTTGAAACTGTGGTCAGAGGCATAGGATCACTTGGACTTACCAAGTTACCTTTTCGATAAGGGATAGTTCCAACAACTCCGTCTACCGGACTTTTTATATTGGCATAGTCAATATTTGCGGCAACACTTTGGTAGGCACTTTTTGCTTGCTCAAGATTCGCTTTTGCTGTTTCTAATTGTACCTTGCTAATAATTTCTTTTTCAACTAATGGAGCCAATTTGTCCACTTCGACCTTAGCAGCATTAATACGGGCTTTGGCAGCACCCGCATCTTGAGTTAGCGATTGCGTTTCTAATCTGAAAAGTAATTGCCCCTTTTTTACTTGCCGTCCTTCATCAACCAAAACATCGATAATATATCCGGGAATTTTAGCTCTAACCTGACTGTTTACCAGACCTTCCACACTGGCGGGATATGAAGTAAAGCTTTCAGTGGATGTTTGAATTACCTTAACAGTAGGAAAAGGCATTGCATTTTGAGTAATTTCTCCTTTGTTGGAATTTCCGCAGCTACTTAAAAGGGCTATGCAAAAAGCGTATAAAAAAGTTGATGAGATCTTCATTTTTGCTTGGTTGTTAATCGCCTTATCCACAGGGAATCACAAGTTTAAATGAAATTTCCTGTATGCCAAATTAAACTATGCTCGGTTTAAGCGAACCACAAAAGTACGATTGGCTTTGCTACAAAATAAAGGCATGTAGTTAATAGAATGTTAAAACCTTCTATTCCCCCGACTTACTGGGATTAGATTATTCTATCTTTTGTTTCACAGGTATTTTATTGAAGTTGGAAATACCCGCTTTAAAAATGTATTTTTAGATCAAATTAGATACTTATGATTATTCATCATTTAGGCGAAGAATTTTCCATCTTAAATCGGTTTATAGCCGAATTAAGAGATATACATATTCAAAGGGATGCCATGCGCTTTCGAAGAAATATTGAACGTGTCGGGGAAATTTTAGGATATGAGATGAGTAAAACCCTTGAGTATAAAACTGAAACTGTTATTACCCCACTGGGAAATAAGGAAATAGAACTGCCCGATTCTAATCTGGTACTCTGCTCAGTTTTACGGGCCGGTTTGCCTTTGCATCAAGGACTTTTAAACTATTTTGATAAGGCGGAAAATGGGTTTATATCCGCTTTCCGGAAGCATCATGGAGATGAAGACGCTTTTGAAGTAGTGGTCAATTACTTTGCTGCACCCGTATTAACCAATAAAATATTAATACTAACGGATCCAATGCTGGCGACAGGGAAAACACTGGAAAATGTTTTGGGCGCCTTAAAAGAACACGGAAAACCCAGACAAATACATATTATTTCGGTCATAGGCTCTGCAAGTGGAATTGCCCAAGTTACAAACTGCTTCCCGGAAAATACGCATTTGTGGATAGCTGCAATAGACGATGAACTTTCCAGTAAAGGATATATCGTTCCCGGATTGGGCGATGCGGGAGATTTGGCTTTTGGTGAAAAATTATAATCAGGTCTCGCTTAGTTCTCTCTTGATCTAACTATTTCTCTTCCTAGTAACCCATTTTACTATTTCATACCATATGACAGATAGAAAACCTACTATGATACAGATGAGCAATGGGATGGGCTCCAAAGTTTCAAATTGAAAAAAGGCAGTAAACGGAGCGAAATATAATAGCAGTAAACTAATAACAATAGTGATTCCGATGATAAGGGGTACTAAGGCATTTTTATACTTTAGAGTGGTCCATATGGAAAAATAAAAAGAGCGGTTTACTAAGGTCAAAAACAAATTTGCAGTTATGAGCACAAAAAACACCATGGTACGGGTAGTAGCTTCATTAAATCCTTCATACAGGGCATATTGATAAATAGACAGTGCTCCTAAGGTAATGACTAATCCCTGTAGTATGCTTGTAAATAGTTCTTTCCCATTAAAAAAGGTGGAGGTAAAAGGCCGTGGTTTCCGAATCATGGTATTTTTCTCCATGGGCTCATTTTCGTAAATTATGGAACAAGTCGGACCCATTATGAGTTCTAAAAGGATGATATGGGAAGGGGTAAATATATTTGGAAAACGCCACCCTAAAGCCAGAGGAATAAAAACGGTTAATATGATTGGAATATGAATGGAGATAATATACTGGATCGCTTTTTTTAAGTTCGTGTAGATTTTTCTGCCCATAGCGATAGCATCTACCATTTTTGCTAAATCATCTTCTACTAAAATTAGGGAGGCTGCCTGTTTGGCAATTTCTGTTCCTTTTTTGCCCATTGCAATCCCAATATGAGCCGCTTTTAATGCAGGTCCGTCGTTTATCCCGTCTCCGGTCATGGCAACGATTTCATTGTTGGACTTCAAGGCATTTATAATTCTGAGCTTGGCTTCGGGAAACATCCGGGTAAATACATAGGTCTCCTTTACCTTTTGCTGCAGTTCGGCATCATTTAATTGCATAAGCTCGTCTCCGGAAATATGATTTTCGTACCCCTTAAAACCTATTTGTTGGGCTATAGCCGTGGTAGTCGTGGCATTATCTCCGGTAACTATTTTTACAACAATTCCTGCAGCATCAAAATCTTGAAGGACCTTATTAATATTCTTCTTAGGAGGGTCATAGAAGGCTACCAAACCTTTGAATTCAAATTGAAATTCCAGCTGTTGTTTGGGAAAATCAGCTCGTTTAAAATTTGCCTGTGCAACCCCTAGTAGTCGATATCCTTTTTTTCCCAATTCAGCAATGGCTTCCTGAATCAAGTTTTTTTCAGTTGAAGTTAGTGTAGAAATTTCCAGAAAGGCTTCAGGGGCACCTTTGGCTGCAATTATTCGTTCCTGAGTATCGTTTTCAAAAATATGGGTCATCATTGGCGGTTTTCCGCCTAAAGGATACTCGTGGATCATTTTATAATTGGGCCTTTCATCATGCGCTATAAACTCTTTATAGGCATCGTGCAAGGCAATTTCCATAGGATCGAACGGAATGGGCTCACTAGCCCACATGGCAAGGCTAACTAAATCTTTTTCAGATGGTGATAATGTCTTTGAAGGTTCGACTATTTTATTTGAATTCAGGTCGAACAGCTTTACCAAACTCATTTTATTTTCTGTGATGGTACCGGTCTTATCGGTGCAAATCACTGTGGCACTGCCTAAAGTTTCTACCGTTTTCATTTGTTTCACCACAATGCCCATTTTCATCAACCTCCAGGCGCCCAATGCCATAAAGGCGGTAAAGGCCACCGGAATTTCTTCCGGTAAAATACTCATGGCTAAGGTGAGAGCCTTTAACAGACTGTCTAATAAATCCTGAGAACGTATAAAATTTATACCCCAAACGATAAGAAATACTATAGCTCCCGTAAGTACCATTTTTTTTACAAAATTGGCGATCTGTAATTCCAGCGGTGTTTTTTCCTCCTGAATATCTGCGAGGCTAAGACCTATTTTCCCTAATGATGTAGCATTGCCAATGGCAGTAATGGTTACTATTGCTAAACCGCTGGTTACGGTTGTGCCGCTAAACACATGATGATCTTCTTTTTCTACATCTTTATAGACCGATAGTGATTCTCCGGTAAGAATAGACTCATTAACTGAAAAGTCATTGGAATGTACAATTATGCCATCAGCTGATATAATTATTCCTTCCTCTAAAATAAGACTATCCCCCACAACAAGTTCTTCATTTGCTATTTCGGTTATCTCTCCATTTCGGATTACTTTGCAGTGAGGCTGGGTAAATGCTTTTAATTTTTCTAAGGCATTTCTGCTTCTGGAGTCCTGATATAAAGAAATAGAGGCCACCAAAAGAATAGCGGCTGAAAGAAACAGTCCATCTCCGATGTTACCACTAATAAAATAAATTAATGCAGCCACAAACAACAAAATGACCATTGGTTCTTTGGAGATACTTTTTAACGCCTCTAAGAAGCCACTTTTCTCTTTATACTCAAGTTTATTTTTACCATGCTTTGCTCTGGATAAGGTTACTTCTTCATCAGTCAAACCGATTATATCAAAGTTTTTAATGGACATGGTTATTTCATTTTTTAATTAACTGAAGAATGATTGAATAAATGAGATGAAGGCAATGAATAAAATTAAACTTTAAGAATAAAGATACTACTGATACATATCATCCCCAAATGATTAAAAATAAGGTACATGCATCATAGATAGATGCGTTATAACAAATAGAAGACTAATAAATAAGTAGGAAATTAGATTTAGAAAAGAAGTTTAAAAGCCTGTTTGGCAATTTCAAGCTCTTCATTGGTTGGTACCACCAGAATTTTTACATTAGAACTTACTGAGTTAATCTCTCTTAATTTTCCTAGTCTTTCGTTGTTCTTAGTTTCATCCAATAGTATTCCCAAATAATCCATATCCCGACAAATCATGGCTCTGAGCAGACTTGAGTTCTCTCCTATTCCGGCTGTAAACACGAGCGCATCCAAACCGTTCATAGCAGCAATGTAAGCGCCTACATATTTTTTAACCCGGTATGCATTCATTTCTAGGGCTAAAATACATTCCCTATTTCCATTGGCAGCTTCTGCCTGAATATCTCTTAAATCTCCATATCCCGTAAGGCCCAACATACCGCTTTTTTTGATTAGGAGGGTATTGACGTCTTCCAAACGATATCCCAGAGTATTCACGAGATAAAAAATAATGGAATGGTCTATATCGCCACTTCGGGAGCCCATAATAAGTCCGTTTGATGGGGTAAATCCTAAACTATGGTCGGTGCTTTTACCATTAGAAACAGCTGTAATACTGCATCCGTTGCCTAAATGTACGGTAATAATCTTTGAAGTGTTCTTATTTAAATAAGCTATAGCCTGTTCCGAAACATATTTATGGCTGGTACCGTGAAAGCCATAAAGTTGAATACCATGCATATCATGAAATTCATTGGGGATCGCATATTTTCTGGCTTTTTCAGGAATGGTTTGATGAAATGCCGTGTCAAAAACAGCTACCTGATGTGCTGAGGAAAAAATTTCTTCTGCCAAAACAATTCCTTCTAAATTATGTGGATTGTGTAAAGGTGCTAATATAGAAAGCTCACGAATTTTATCCTTCATAGAAGGGTCAATCAAAGTAATATCAGAAAAGGCGTTACCACCATGAACCACGCGATGCCCTACCACTTCAATTTCCGATGCGTTTTTAATAATACCATGTATTGGGCTTAGAAGAAAATCAGCAATTATTTGCAGTCCAACTTTGTGGTCTGGGATTTCGAGCGTTTCTTGTATGTCTGTCGAATTGGTTTTATACTGAGCTATAGCGTCCTTTCCCCCAATACGTTCAATAATTCCTCTGCCTAGGACTTGTTCTGAAGGCATATCGATAACCAGGAATTTTATAGAGGAACTGCCGGCATTGAGAATAAGTATGTTCATAGTGTATTTGGTCTACTTAAAATCCTTGAGCTTGTATAGCTGTAATAATGACTGTATTAAAAATATCACTCACAGTACAGCCTCTGCTTAGATCATTTACCGGCTTATTTAAACCTTGTAACATAGGTCCAATGGCCAACGCTCCTGTTTCTCTTTGTACGGCTTTATAGGTATTATTTCCCGCATTTAAATCCGGAAAAATAAACACACTCGCTTTTCCGGCAACGGAAGAGTTAGGCAATTTACTTCTTCCGATTTTTTCATCTACAGCAGCATCATATTGAATAGGACCTTCAATTTTTAAGTCCGGGCGTAAATTTTTTACGATTTCGGTAGCACTTCTTACTTTATCCACATCAGCACCTTGTCCGGATGCCCCTGAGGAATAAGAAAGCATGGCAATTCTTGGTTCGATATCAAAAGCCAAACTGGTTTCTGCAGATGAGATGGCAATTTCGGCTAACTGTTCAGCAGTTGGATTTGGATTTATGGCACAATCTCCAAAAATGGTTACTCTATCCTCCAAGCACATAAAAAACACAGAAGAAACTACAGATACGCCGGGTTTGGTTTTTATGAATTGTAAGGCAGGACGAATGGTATGCTGTGTGGTATGCACTGCCCCTGAAACCATACCGTCAGCATGACCTTTGTATACCATCATAGTACCAAAATAGGAAACATCTTCCATAAGATCTCTAGCCATGGCCAGATTTACATCTTTGTGTTTGCGCAGTTCATAAAGGGTGTTGGCATAGGCTTCAAAATGGATGGATTCCCTAGGATTTATAATGGTTATCCCATCCAAATTAATGGCTATATCCAAGCGGGAAATAGTCTCTTCAATTTGCTTAACATCTCCAAGTAACGTAATTTCAACAGCATTAGAGTTTATTAATTCATGAGCTGCCAACAAAATTCGCTCGTCCGTTCCTTCCGGAAGTACAATATGTTTCTTATTTAACTGGGCTCTTTTTAAAAGATTATACTGAAACATTCTTGGGGTGATTCCCTTTGATTGAAAGGTAATTAAACGTTCACCAAGGACCTCAATGGGAACATATTTCCCAAAATCATGAATGGAAGTGGTTATCTTCTGTAAATTTTCAGCATACATCATAGGTTTTATAGCACCTATTTTATTGGTAATAGCAAAAGTCCCTTCCTCCACCGAGATTATTGGGACTACGTCAGACAGGCCTTCGATTAATTTAATAATAGATTCCTCTGGCAGTAATCCACCGGTGAGAATTACACCGGAAATCGTAGGGTAATTAGCCGAACTATTTGCCTGCAATGCCCCAAGAATTATATCTGCTCTATCCCCGGGGGTGATGACTAAACTATCTTCCTTTAAATGATTCAAATAATTTCTCAACTGCATGGCGCCCACACTAAAAGCACCTGCCTGATTATTTATAAAAGAGGCACCAAACAATACTTTTCCATTTAATTCATTTACAATTTCTTTGATGGTGGGGTTGGCAAGAATCGGGTTTATAGGAATGGCATTAATTAAAATATCTTGAGGTAATTGTTCTTGTAGTCCCTTTATTACTATGGCTATATTTTCTTCCTGAACCTTGTTGGCAATAACAGAAAGCACTTCTACCCCTTTATCCTTAAAAGAATCATATGCCATTTGCATGGTACCGACAAACTCTTCCAGCGTTTTGCCTACACCACTACTTATTATAATAGCAGGAATACCAAGGTTTTTTGCAATGAGCACATTAATATCCCATTCTATGATGGCACCTTCACCGGAAAAGTTGCTCCCCTCTACTAAAACAAAGTCAAACCGTTCTTCAACGGACTTGAATTTGGAAATAATAGTGCTTATAATCTCCTCGTCCCTATCCTGATTTTTTTTACTGATTACTTCACTTCTGGTGTAGGCATATGATTCTTCAAATGTCAACTTTAAATCAAAATGACGAATCATAGTATTGATATGGTTATCAATAGAACCGGCACTAAAATCATCTATGATTGGTCTGAAATAACCAACTTTGGCAGTTCTTCCCAACAACATGTTCATCAATCCCAATGAAACAATTGACTTTCCGCTGTTTGGGCCTGTTGTGGCAATATAAACGGCTTTACTCATAAACTAATCTTATAGAAAACAAATTTAAAGGATTCTTTTTCCTTATGGAATAGAAGATTCGGTAGATTATGTGCTCTACTTATCTAAAAAAGGATTTAAATAGTTGTAAACGGTATTCTGTACGAGTTGTGGTGTCCGAATTTATTTATCGGAGGCTCTAAACTTTCCGGTAATCTCTTGTATTTGTATTTTATAAACAATAGGAATATTTTCCAAATGTGACGTGCTTGAAAAATCGCTTATAAATTTAGTGTGCTTTTTTTCCTTTTTAAGGATAATGCTCTTAACCCCTTCGGTAAACTTATGTAGTAAATATTTGGCATCTGTTCCTTTGAGCTCTTCAAACTGACCATGAACTAAAATAGATTGCCAATTGTTTACAGAAATAATTTCGTCAACTGCAAGAGAAACGTTGTTGTTTTTTCGCATAGCATTTATCTTATGACCTTCGTCGGAATAGCTTATAATACTATTACTTTCTTGGTCATAGAAATAAGTTATAGGCACTATATACGGACCTCCATTTGCAATAAAAGCCAGATGTCCTATATAATTGTCCTTTAGTAGTTCTATTCCTTCCTTAGTGGCTAGGTTGTTTATCATGTTCCCTATGGGTTATAAATTATGATACTAATAGTACAAATAAACTACAAATAGCAAGATAATTTCTTGCGTCTTTAAATAAGTCATAAAGGTAAGTCTTAAAAACGTCCATTTATATGATGAAAATCATATGAAAGAAAATGGGTATTAGGAGTACAGATGGGAATCCAATAAAAAAATGGCAATGACTCCTGAAGACGACCGAAAAGGCACTAAAACCAAGGCAATAGCTATATAAGCACCTTTCGGTCCGGAAATCATCGCCATTAGCAAAAGAAGGTTGCGTTACGCTAGCCCGGATGAACTGTTCAAGGTTTCATTCCAGCTAGGTTTGGGTTTTAATGTGCTAAAATAAGATGATTGAGAAGGCTTAAATACGTTATAAGAAACGTTGATATACCTTAATTTTCTTCTTAAAAGTTGTGAGGCCGCTATAGGAATGGTTACCACTTCTTTTGTGCTCATAGTAGGAACCAATTTTTTTATGGAATGTTTCTGGGATTTTACCATTGTTTTCATATGTTGATTTTTATTTAATTCGACTCTGATTAGGAATTGTTTTTGTAATTAACTGCCCCAAGCATTTAAACTTGTTAAAACCCATTTTATGGGTCAGTTTTGGTTAAAATAATTATTTCTAAAGTACTAAGGATTAATATCAAAGCCTATGCTAATTATATAAAAACCAACTAATTAAATTATCAATACATCTTGTCTAAAAAACATTATTTATCAAAATGATAAATAAAAAATAGCCTGTTCACATCCCTTCTAAACACTATGTGGTTTAGTAAGAACACGTTAGTTCGTAAAAAAGGGGATTTTTATTAAAAAAGACGGTGCAAAAAAGCAAATCTCATGGAGATTTGTCCTTAACCAAAATTTTTGATTCAATTACTTAAAGGGTGTTTTTAAATTGTTCTAAAAAGCGAACATCATTTTCACTCAACAAACGTATATCAGAGATTTGATAGAGTAACAGTGCAATTCTATCTATCCCCATTCCAAATGCAAAGCCGGAATATTCATGTGGGTCTATGCCACAATTAGAAAGCACGTTGGGGTCTACCATTCCGCAACCCATAATTTCGAGCCACCCAGTACCTTTAGTCATTTTATAATCCGTCTCTGTTTCAAGGCCCCAATAAACATCTACTTCAGCACTGGGTTCGGTAAACGGAAAATAGGAGGGACGAAGTCTTATTTTGGATTTACCAAAAAGTTCTGTGGTAAAGAATTGAAGCGTTTGTTTTAAGTCTGCAAAGGAAACATCTTTATCAATATACAATCCTTCAACCTGATGAAAGAAACAATGAGAACGGGCTGAAATGGCTTCATTTCTATAAACCCTTCCAGGAGAAATAGTACGTATAGGTGGTGTGTTATTTTCCATATACCGTACTTGGACAGAAGATGTATGTGTACGAATTAAGATATCCGGGTTGGTTTGGATAAAAAAAGTGTCCTGCATATCTCTGGCAGGATGATATTCAGGGAGGTTTAGGGCAGTAAAATTATGCCAATCATCTTCAATTTCAGGACCTTCTGAAACATTGAAGCCAATGCTTGAGAAGATATCAATAATTTGATTCTTTACAATGGTTATAGGGTGTCTGGATCCCAAAGCAATGGGATCTCCAGGTCTTGTAAGATCACCATAAATACCTTTTTCAATAGTTTTATTTTCTAAAGTGCCTTTTAAGAGATTTATTTTATCGTTGGCACTTATTTTTAGCTGATTAATGACTTGTCCAAATTCTTTTTTCTGGTCGGCTGGAACGTTTTTAAATTCAGAAAAGAAGAGGTTTAAAAATCCCTTTTTGCCTAAATATTTAATACGGAAGGCTTCTATAGCCTCGGGAGAATCAGTATTGAAATTTTCAACTTCAGTAATATGTTTTCGTATCTCTTCGATCATAATGGTAAACTGAAAGGTCAAATTTAAAACTTTCTGTTTAGTTACCTGTTTTTATATCGAATTAAATACCTATACCAATTAAACTAAATCCCTCAGTGGCCAAATTTTCATTTCTTAAAAGCAGAGAGATAGTTTGGTATAAAATAAAATTATGAGTAGCACTATAAATACCTTGCTATGAAGTTTGCTAGGATATTGGTATTGGGTGGTGTGTTAAGAAAGATACTGAATAGTCCATAGTAAGTTAAATTTACGATTCTGAAGTTACTGTATTCCAACGGGAAATAGTGGATCTTTTTGTTCTTAAGAATCGGGTAACTTTTATTTTTGAATAATCATATAAAATAATGATAACGATAACTAGACAGGCAACAATAAACACCATAAACTGAATATTTAGATAAAGAACACCTGCAAACACACCTCCTAAAAGATAAGCTCCGGCAATAGTAACTAAAAGTTGAGCTCTTCCCGCCAACTGTTCGTTTTGACGAAAGCTTTTTTTGGTGAACATAGCCAAAAGAATCCCAAGATCTGTGGTTAAACCGGTTAAGTGCGTAGTTTTAACCGCAAAGTTGGATATACTTGCCGTTAATCCATTCTGTATTCCCATAGCAAATAATAAGACGGCAACCATAAGCTCGGTTTCTGTTAATGTCTCTTTGTAGAAGAATTGACCATAAAAGCCTATAAAGAGTAAGCATCCAATTTCTATAAGTAAGGGTATTGCATGAGAAAGATGTCTTCTTTTTTTGCTGGAATGAATGACCACGAGGTTAGATACGAAATTACCAATGAAGAAGCAAAAAATCCATGCAAAAACAACTGCTGCTTGGTACCAGTTTCTTTTGGCAATTTCCTCTGCTAAGATGGCAAAATGCCCGGTTACATTAGAGGTAAAGGCAAAAAATATGATAACGGAGGCAACGTTTACCATGCCGGCAGAAAACGCCGTTAAGGCGCCTAACTTTTTGTTGTCTTCCAGGGTTCTACTATTATTAAATTTTCTTAACATAAACTAGCTGTTAACTCTTTTAAAAACCATTTTTACAATACCTTTTGCTTTGATATCAGAATTGAAGTAAAGAACCATTTCATCATCATTTACTTTTTGCAAATTGTAATATTCCGTTTTGTCATCCGGATGTTTTAATTTTAAAACATGACCTCTTCCCTTCAAATTCCATTCAAGTGGAGTGGTAATCTGGTCTTTTTTATCTAACCTTAATTTCCCATTGGGTAAGAACTCCCATGTTTCTGCCTCATGTATTATAAGGCTTTGTATAATTTCCCTTTTAATGCTTTCTGATATGCTTTTGGAAGTCAAAGATCCATTTTCATTGTCTTTTTCAACTTTTTCATACTCCCAAGCCACTTCTTTCCAAGAGCCCAGAATGTTCTGCTCGGGGCTGGTGCTATTTAACATCATAGCACCAAAAAGGAGTATTGGCACAGTGAATAAAGCAATATATAGGACGCTTGGACCTAAACCCGAGATCTTTTTCATACTTCTAATTTTAAAGGTTATTAGGCAAATATATTAGCCAGAGAGTCACCCATGTAAATGCCGTGGGTTTCCTCTAACTGCACTTCGTATACTGTTGGAATTGTTTTTTTAATGAAAGGAATAATGTCTAAACTTCTTGCAGAGGTTTTCTTTAATTTGTAATTTACAGGAATGTAAGCTTCAGTAATGTTGTTCGCTTCAGCATAATTTTGAAAAGCATTTTTAGTAAAGCCTATAAACACATCAGATACTAAGCTATTAATATTGGAATCAAACTTGTTTTTTATGATATCTCTTGCCTCACAGAACTCTTTGTTCTCTAAGGTTGAAATAAAATGATGCTTATTAAAAAATAAGAGATCCGAAATAGAATTGGAAAGGGTTACTCCATGAACCAAAACTATGTCTAGCTTTTCATTAGGATGGTTCTCTAGTGTATTCTTTAAAATGGTCAAAGAATCAACTGTAAAATCTGTGGGAACAAGAATTTTTTTCATAATGTTTTGATTTTTTTACATTACAAAACTACTATGAGGGTATTAAAATGGGCTAAGGATGAAATTAGAAATTGATTAGAATGACCAAGTTACTATTAGAAACAGATTAGAATTTTATAAAGTGTAATTACCCAAAGGAATTTTTATGGTGACAATAGTTCCTTTTCCTTCAATTGAAGTAATATTAATTTCACCTTCGTGAATTTTAATCACATTTTTTGTGAGTGGTAAGCCAATCCCGTAACCATCAAAATTCTTAGTGTTAGAAGCTCTAAAAAAGGGGTCATAAATAAACTGAATTTCATTTTCCGGGATTCCAATACCTTTATCGGTAATTATTATAACAACTTCCTTTTGGGTAGCACCTAAAGAAACTTTTACTTCTTGATTATTGGAATATTTGGAGGCATTCATTACAATATTAGAAAATGCTAGATGCAACAACTGTTCATTTCCTTTTACTTTTAATTTTTCAGGGGATTCCGGAAGTAAGCTAAAATCTAAATTTATGAGTGACTTTGGTTTTATTTTGAGCACCGTTTCCTTAACATCCAATAACAATTGATCCATTCGGACTTTGTCAAATTTTTGCACTTTACCATTATAACCGGTCTGAGCAAGAAATAATAACGCTTTGGTCTTTTTGTCTAATTTTTCCGCCTCTTCCAATATTGCGTTCAAAGCTTCTATATACTCTTCTGGCTTTCTAATTTTGGAGAGTGTAACATCTGCTTCACCTATTATGGATGTAAGCGGGGTATTTAGCTCATGAGAGGCATTGCTTATAAAATTTTTCTGGGTTTCAAAGGCAGTCTCTAAGCGATTGAGCATATTGTTGAAGGTTTTTGCCAATTCTGAGAGCTCATCATTATTTTTTGTGACATCTAAACGAAGATGCATATTTTCTGAACTTATATTATTTACGCTGGTGGTAATTGCCTTAAGTGGATTCAACACTTTTTTTGAAAACCAAAAGGCTGTTCCAAGAATTGTAATTATTGCCACTAATATTGATATAATTAATAGGTTAAACAAAAAGGCATTGTGATGGGTATTATAATAATTTTCTGCAGAAACTATAGATATATACTTCTGTCCTGCGGAACTGAAGATAACCCCGGCATAAAAAGTACCGTTTTCCTTTTTAGTTGCAACCTCTTTTTTAATTATTTCCTTTATAAATGAAAAAGATATATTGGCTTTCCTAGCTTGCGCTTCTAAATCTGTAGAACTGGAATCAAAAAAAAAGCTTTTTTCATTTGGTAATTCTTCCAAATAACCTAGCCTAAATTCTCTAATAGTGTTTACATCCGGCTCCGGTTCTTCAAACTCTATTTTTGCTGCGGTAATGGCCCTTAATTCTAAGCGCTTGTAAAAGTCTGCATAAGAATATCTGGATATAGAATAATATATAAAGCCACTAAATAGCAATGTATACAAAATAAATATACTTGCTAAATACAGTATAATTTTGTTTCTGGTTTTCATCTGTTACTATTTACTGCTTTTAAATTGTACTATTTTTTGGGATGCTTACAGATTATTTCATGCATTTTCCTTTAGTACGTAGCCCATGCCAATAACGGTATGAATAAGACGAATAGCGCCGGATTTTTCCAGTTTTTTTCGCAAATAGTTAACATAGACATCTACTACGTTTGTTCCCATGTCAAAGTTTATACCCCAAACTTCTTCTAACAGCTCTATTCTCGAAAAAACTTTTCGAGGGCTTTTCATAAAAACCAATAAGAGCCTGTATTCTGTAGATGTTAACGATATTTCTTTATCATTCCTTTTTACAGTTTTAGCATTGTCATCCAGTTCCAAATCAAGAAAGGAATACCTATCTCCCTCCTCTAACAATGGCATAAAATCTTCAGTTCGTCTCAGCAAGTTCTTTATTCTTGCCACTAATTCTATAAATTTAAAAGGTTTTACCAAATAGTCATCAGCTCCTGTACTTAATCCCAAGACAATATTCTCTGCACTACCTAAGGCGGTGAGAAAAAGAATAGGGACTTGTCTGTTGCTGTTTCGTATTGCTTTACAAACTTCCAGACCATTGATGGTAGGTAGCATGATGTCTAAAATTATTAAGTCAAATTTTGTTGACTTTATAAAATCAAGTCCATTTTCCCCGTTAAACGCAATAGTCAAATTAAAACCTTCTTCCGTTAGCCCCTTATTCACAAAGGAACAAACCCTAGGGTCATCTTCAATAAGTAAAATTTTATTTTTCTTCTTCGTCCCCATTTTGATAATCAAACAATTTTAATAAACAATGGGTTATACCTATGTTTACAGGAGTTATAAATAGCCAGATGGTTAGCGAGGCAAAATATATTTCGAGTTAATCTAAATGATAAATCTCCATTATATTTCGTAAAATGGTATCAAAATCTATTTTCAAATCTATTAATTTGCCCGTGTGTATATCAAAAACCCAGCCATGAACTTTTAAACCTCTGTCTCTGTAGGCTTTTTGCACAGAAGAAGTTTTGATTAAGTTTACACATTGTTCCTGAACATTTAACTCAACTAAACGGTCATATTTCTTTTCTTCATCAGTAATAGTCTCTAATTCTCTTCGATGAATTCTATAAACGTCTCTGATATTTCGCAACCAAGGGTTTAATATACCCAAATCTGCCGAAAGCATAGCTGCTTTAACACCCCCGCAGGAATAATGTCCACAAACAACCACATGATTTACTTTAAGATGCTGTACAGCATATTCTACCACGGACATTACATTTAGATCAATACTGATAACCATATTGGCAATGTTTCTATGAACAAATACCTCTCCTGGCCCTAAGCCCATAAGATCTTCTGCCGTTACCCTACTATCGGAGCACCCAATGTAAAGCAATTCCGGAGTTTGTCCTCTTCCTAAATCATTAAAAAATTCAGGATTTACATTTAATTTGTTTTCTATCCATTGTTCATTATTTTCAAATACTATGTCTAAATTCATGCTTTATTTCCTATGGTTTATATAAGTCCTTTTTTGGTGTTAGGGTGAAAAAATCGATATAGCTTGGCGGGTTCACAACTATCCCTCTTTCAGAAACTAACTTAATAGTAATATTTCTGTTTCTTGCTTTGATAGCAAAGTCTTCTAAAATTTCGATAACATCATTATCCAGATACCGCGTTTTGCGAACATCAATTTCTAAAAAAGAATTTTCCGGTACCCGATCCAGTTCCTTGAGAATAGCTCCCTTGTTAATGAAGGTAACTTCTTCTGCAAGTGTCATTTTTAATCTGTTATCATTAATATCATCTCCTTCTTTATGAAGGAAGTGAGAGTTCTGATAACTTTTATATAGTACAATAAATATGCCCACAACAAGTCCCATACCTACCCCAACTAAAAGATCCTTAAAAATGATACCCAATATGGTAATAATAAAAGGGATAAATTGCTTCCAACCTAATTTCCACATTTTAAGAAATAAGGCAGGTTTGGCCAATTTATAACCCACAACAAATAATACAGCTGCTAAAACAGACAACGGTATCATGTTTAATATGGTAGGAATTAAAATAACCGAGATAAGCAGGAGAAAACCATGAACTATGGTGGACATTTTTGTTTTTCCACCGGATTGAATATTGGCAGAACTTCTGACAATCACCTGTGTAATTGGCAAACCACCAATTAATCCGGAAAGAATGTTTCCGGTACCTTGTGCAAATAATTCTCTATTGGGAGGAGTAACATTTTTATCAGGGTCTAATTTGTCGGTTGCCTCAACACTTAATAGTGTTTCAATACTGGCTACTAAGGCAAGGGTAAATGCAACCAACCAAATTTCAGGATTGCTTATGGCGCCAAAGTTGGGTAAGGTAAATTGCTTTACAAAGGAAGCTGCGTCCTCCGGTATCGGAACATTTACCAAATGGGATTGTCCTATGGCCAAGATTTGATGCGATTTGGTAAGCAGATAAAAAATAACGCCTAAGAATACCACCACTAGCGGGCCTTGTACTAATTGAAAAACTCTATGTTTTTTTGCCAATACATTGTCCCAAATGATAAGAACTGTAAGGGAAATTATGCCTATAAGTGCAGATCCTGGAACAATATTATTTATAGTATTAAATAGTTCTGAAAATGTATTGCCTCCGTCAATTTCAAAAAACCCAAAATCCCCGGCTGATTCTTCATCATATCCAAAAAAGATAGGAATTTGTTTTAATACAATAATTATCCCTATACCGGTAAGCATGCCCTTGATAACAGATGAGGGAAAATAATAGCCAATTACTCCTAGTTTAAGCACCCCAAAGATGAGCTGTATAACGCCGCCTAAGACTACCGCCAAAAGAAAATTTTCATAACCCCCCAAGGTGCCAATGGCAACTAAAACAATGGCTGCCAAACCAGCGGCAGGACCACTAACCCCTAATTTGGATCCACTCATGGCTCCTACAACAATACCACCTATTATACCTGCTATTACCCCGGAAAATAGTGGTGCCCCACTGGCCAGAGCAATACCAAGGCACAACGGCAATGCTACGAAAAACACGACCAAACTGGCCGGAAGATCTTTCTTTAAATGTTTGAACATACTAAATACCGTTTTTAGGCCTTGAACACCTTATTAAGTTAAAGACAATTTGGAAAATTAATTGAAAGTGAGAAATGATGAACTTAAATGTGCTTCTTTGGAGGGGGTACAAGCACGGCTAAGAATGGGTCGTAGTAGTATTCCTTATCTAAATTTAAACTGCTAAATTTTATCTGAAAATTAAAAGAATAGTTGGAATTGGTATTAGAAAACAATTCACTCTTAAACAAGTTTTCATGTTTCACTTCCTGATGAGACTCCTCCTCTTCCTCTACACTATAGAAAATAGAAATATCCGCCTCGTCGTTAAGCAAACTTAAAATTGATGGTGCTATTAGGAACAAGCTAAAGCTTGTAAACAATACACAAACAAATATTTTAGTTTTTAAATCCAATGGTTAAAGTTGATAAATGCAAATATAACCGTATTACCCTCAACTTGTGTTAAGGAATGTTAAAAATCCATAAGGGCCTTGATTGCATCGTTGGGAACCCAGCCGGTTTTACCGTCGCCAATTTTAATCTTTTTCCAATTGTCTAGGGTCTCTAGAATATTTACCTTGGTTCCTGCGTGAAGGGTAAACAATTCTTCACTTCTGGAATTTGGTTCAGATTTTATTACCACTGCTTCCGAAAAAACAATAGCCGGGTTTTCCTGTTTATAACTGTTGTATTCCAAATAGGCAAAAGTTATTGAGAGTAGTGCAATACCAAGAAAAACCAGACTGCTAGTGAAGGCGATTCGCTTTTGCTGGGGATATCTGAAATAATAGAAAGCGATGTATGCCAGTACAAACAAGAGTGTAAAAAAAACGCCTAAATAAGCCCATTGATCAAATGAGAAAAGGCCTGCAACGGAATTATAGGCTTTTGTAATACTGCTTTCAGGTAGTTGTTGAATAGCATCCAGGGTCAGACTTTGTGCAAAAGCCAGATTATTTAGAATCTCTGAGTCGTTAGGGTTTAAAATAAGTGCTTTTTCAAAATAGTAGATACTGGGAGCAATCTGGTTTGTTTTGTAATACGAGTTTCCCAGATTGTAATAAAGTGCTGCAGAGTGTTCGCCGTTTTCAAGAATTTTTAAATAGTTGGAAATAGCTTCTTCATATTTTCCCTCATTATAAGCCACAGTAGCATTATCAAACAACTTGGTATTTTGAGAGCTTGCAAGAAAAGAAAACAACAGTATAAAAAGGATTGTAAACTTTCTCATAATCACAATTGTTTATCCATTTGAGCAATAACCTCACTGGCCTTGGTATAGTCTTGTTGCATCTGTACCTCGGAAAAAGGGCTATATCTAGCTACTTCACAATTTTCCAACAAACCAATAAACCCCTCTCTGGTTTTTTCATCTACCTGTTTTTCTGTCAAAAGCGAAACTATTTTATCCTTGCTAAAATCTGAGGTTTCTATCTTTAACTTAGCCTTAAGATAATTATGCAGTGCTTTTTCCAGAGCAATATAAAAAAGATCTTTTTTACCCAAAGTTTTCTTTGCCTCAGAAAGATACCTTCTGGCCAATTTATCAGCCTTTTTCATTTTATTACCTACAATATCACTTGCTATGGCCTCGCGTTTTTTCCCAAAAACAATCGCTAAGGGAATTAACAATAAGGGTAACAGAAGACTTAAATAAAATTGAGGGGTTGCAAAGAAATGATTTTGACCAATTGCCACTAGGTTTCCTTTTAACTGTATAAAATTAAACTGATTTTCCGGGCCTATTACAAATTGTTTATTAGCTCCTATTGCTCCTTCAGTGCTGGTTGCAGTATTGGGTCCATCTGAAACCGCAAGAGGAATTTCCGAAGATGTCAGGGTAATGTATTTCTGGGTTTTGGGGTTAAAATAGCTAAACCCGAGGCTAGGTATGCTATAGTTCCCTCTAAATGAAGGTACAATTGTATAGCTGTTACTTACCTTACCTTCCATACCGGATAATGTTGTTCTTATATTTTCCTGAAATTCCGGTTCATAAACTTCCAAAGAACTTGGGAGTGTAAGTCCCGGAATTTCGAATAGTTTCAGATTGCCTTGGCCTTTTATCTCCACCTTGGCTTGTAGCGATTCAGATGCTTTAAGACTTGCTTTGGTAGCGGTTACAAAAAATTCAAATTCTCCTACAGCACCACTAAAGCTAGGAGGTCTACCCTCACTGGGTAATTCTTTTACATCTATGCTACGTTGACCGGCAGAAACGGTCTTATTGGTTTCTGCATAAATAGGCCCTCCAAAAAAATCTCGTTTATTAGTGGGAACTTGTAAACTTACATCCAGTGAGAGGGGTTCTAACTCTAAATTACCTGTTTTTTGAGGATACAAGACTATGCGCTTTAAAACTACATACCGGTACGATTTTCCCTGATACGTACCCGTTTGGACATCGTACTTGGTCACCGGGATATCCTGACTCCAAAAATTATTATACTTTGGGTTGTCCAATGCTCTAAAATTAGTAACATTTATTGACGGACTCACATAAAGCTTGTAAACCACACTTACCGCCTCATTTAGATAAGGGTTAGCCTTTGAAACTTCCGCAACCAAGTGTAAACTTTCATTGGCGATATCCTCTGCGGTCATTTGATCGCTTGGTTTATCTACTGCTGCTGTGACTTCAACTTCTTTAGGAAGGGATTTGTACGTCTTCCCTGCAATAGTTATAGAGGCTTGTTTTATTGTAAATTTACCTCTGGCGGTTGGGGCAATGGTATAGGAATAGGTTTTAGAGTAACTTCGAACCCCATTTATCCATGATGAACTAATAGATTGAGAGGGTCCCATGAGCACTCTAAAGCCTGCAAAATCAGGAGGAACAAAATCGTCCCCATCCTTATTCATTGTAAAATCTACACGTATACGCTCGTTTATCCCGAGCCTATCTTTGCTGAGATTCATCTCAAAAGTTACGGCGTCATCATCTTGCGCATTTATGAACGGGTTCACAAATAGCAAGGAAAATAATGCCAAATAACATTTTAAGCTAAGCTTCATTACCAGTCCTTTTCATTTTTAACTTTAGTTCCTTTTACCTTTTGAGCATCAATTTTATCTTGTACTTTTTTCTCTTCGTTTTGCATTGCCTCTAGAATGTTCTTGACTTGCTGAGAAGATAGCTGGTTGGGTCTTGGAGGTTTTTGCTCTTGAGGCTCTCCTTCATTGGGCTGTGGTTGTTCTTCTTTTTTATCGCCTTCACCCTCTTTATTTTCTTCTTGCTTTTCATCTCCTTTATCTCCTTCATCGCCCTTGTCTTTATCCTCTTGTTCTTTTGGGTCTCCATCCCCTTTATCCTTATTCTCGTCTTCTTTTTTGTCCTCCTTATCCTGATCTTTTTTATCTTCCTGTTCTTCGTTGTCTTTGTCTTGATTATTCTTTTGATCTTCTTCCTGTTGTTTTTTAAGCATCTCTTGAGCCAAAGCCAGATTATATCGGGTTTCCTCGTCTGCAGGGTTATTTCGTAAAGCTTCTTTATAAGCTTCAACAGCTTTTTGGTATTCCTTACTTTTCATGAATACATTACCCATGTTATGGTAGGCACTATGCTTATCTTTTTTATTTGAGGCTAATTCACCGGCTTGCTTAAATCGCGAAAATGCTTCCCCATAAGTCTCCTTGGAATAATAGGCGTTTCCTAAGTTATACGGTGCCGCTACATTTTCATTGCTCTTAGAAATAGCTTTTCTTAAATTTGCCTCTGCACTTACAAAGTTATCCTCTGAAAGTTCTTTATTTGCTTCCCAGGTAAAGTTCTTAGAGGCTTCAAGAGCCTTTTTCTTTTGCTTGTCTTCTTGTTCTTGGGCATAGGAATAGCACGTTACCAAGGAGACTAGAAAAAAAACGATTATGTTAAGCTGCCGATTTTTCATTGAATAAATCTAGTTTTTTAAGCCATTTTGTTTTTCGTTCCAAAAGAAATATATCCAAAAATAAAAAGAATAAGGAAGCGCCTAAAAACCATTGAAATTGACTTTTAAATTCTGCAAACTGTTTTGCTTCGAATTCTTTTTTATCCATTCGATTCAATTGTTCTTTTATATACTCCACAGCCTCTTCTGTATTTGCGCCATTTATATATTCCCCATTTCCTTCCGTGGCAATTTCCTGCAGCACAGCTTCATTGAGCTTTGTAATTACTACTTCTCCCTGAAGGTCTTTCTTTAAACTCTCTACTATACCATTTTTTTTAATGGGGATTGGAGCACCATTGCTTTTACCTACCCCTACCGTAAATACACGAATACCTTCATTAACTGCTTTTTCGACAGCGCTTAAAGTAGAACTTGTAGAATGGTCCTCGCCATCGGAAATAAGAAAAAGCACTCTATTTGTTTGCTCATCATCATCAAAATAGGTTGCGGCAAGTTCTAATGCTTCATTAATTGCAGTACCTTGGGAAGAAAGCATATCCGTATTCATACTTTGTAAAAACATTTTTGCCGCCCCATAATCTGTTGTAATAGGTAACTGCGGAAAAGCCTGTCCCGCATAAGCAATTATTCCAATACGGTCACTTGCTAATTGATTAATAATCTCTGAAACAAGACGTTTTGATTTTTCAAGCCTATTGGGAGCAATATCCTCCGCCAACATACTTTTAGAAACATCTATAGCAAAAACAATATCCACACCTTCCCTTTTAACGGTTTCTAGCTTGGTGCCTATTTTTGGATTAATAAGAGCAAGTATACCAAACGTTAATGCTAATAAAAAAAATATGAGTTTTAATGTTACTTTAAAATTTGATTTATTTGGAGCCAGACGTTTTAAGAGCTGATCATCTGCAAACTTCTTTTGTGTTTTTCGTTTCCAGATTTGAAGCCCTATGAAATAGACGATCACCACCGGAATGATGAAGAATAAATAAAAATATGTTTTTTCGTCTAACTGAATCATAACCTATATAAAACTTCTAAATACAGTGTTTCTTAATATCCATTCCAATAGTAGCAAAGCACCTGCCAAAAATACCCACGGTCTAAATTTTTCTTCATAACGGTAGTATTTAAATTCTTCTACCTCGGTTTTTTCTAACAGGTTTATTTCATCATAGATGGCTTCCAGCTTTTTATTATCGGTAGCCCTAAAGTATTTACCTCCGGTAATGTCGGCAATATTTTTTAACAAAGGCTCATCTATTTCTACCTCCCGCATTGCATACCTAAAAGAGCCATCCGGGTTATAAGCCACAGGAGACATAGCGTTACCGTTAGTGCCCAAGCCTATGGTATAGGTTTTAATATCAAACTCAATAGCTAATTCCGCCGCTGTTTGCGGGTCAATAAAACCGGAATTATTAACGCCATCGGTCAACAATATAATCACTTTACTCAATGCTTTGCTTTCTTTTAATCTGTTAACCGAGGTTGCCAGTCCCATGCCAATGGCGGTACCGTCATTTAATTGGCCATAGGTAATTTCCTCTAAGGCGTTCAAAACAATGCCCTTATCACTAGTAATGGGGGTTTTGGTATAGCTCTCACCGGCATAAGCTACCAGACCAATTCTGTCATTTGGACGCTGCTTTATAAAATCTGCAGCTACCTCTTTGAGGGCTGCAAGTCGGTTAGGTTTTAAATCTCTGGCTAACATGCTGGATGAAACATCTATTGCCATAACAATATCTATACCTTTGGTGGTCTTAGTTCTGCTGGAAATATCTTCTGCTTGAGGTCTTGCTAAAGCAGTAATTAACGCGGTTAATGCCAAGAGTCGAAAAAAGAACAAGAGGGGTTTTAGTTTGGGAAGGATACTTGATGTTGCAAAACCTTTTATACTTGAAATTTTTAAGGCTGCTGTTTCCTCTTTCCTTTTGAAAAAATACCAAAGCGAAGCCATTGGAAGCAGTAACAGCAACCAGAAAAACTCAGGATTTGCAAATTGGATATTTTCTAGCATCTACACACTTGTTTTTACATCTACTGACCTTAAAATTCTGTTTACTATTTCTTCCGCGTAAGTGTCCCCATCTAACCAGGATACAATGATTTGTTGCTGAAATCCGTTACCCCCAAAAAGGAGAACAACATATTGTCCTTTGACAAGATTTTTAGATTCCGGAACGGCAAATTGTCCACTACCATAGATTTTTAATCCTTGTACCCCCGCCATAGTGGTAAAACTATCTTGTTTTGTAATAATATTTTTTGCTCCCTGTGCTTCAAAATTCTTTATAATTAGTTCTATAGATTGTTCAAAATCTGGCTCTACTTGTTGTGTAAAGGTTGCGGAAGTGGTACCAATGGTAAATAACCCTATAGAACTCCTATACATAAAAGCTTGTAATTCTTTAATGGTTGCTTTAAGTTCCGGTTGAAGTTTCACTTCTTGCCTAAGCAATACTTGTGGGGTTTCTAATTGAATAGGGGGAAAGCCATAAGCGCTTGTAATCCATTCCCCCTCGAGCAATTCTTTTGTTGGGTGTCCTATAATGGTGTCTTTAACATAGCCAAAACCATAATAAGCTCCAGCCGAAATTCCGGAAATAAGAAGTACAGCAAAAGCTATGGCTGCTGTAACCAGAATTTTTTTCTTCTGTTTTTTTCGAGAGAGTTCTTCCAGATATTCCTCTGTATGCATTAATTCTTCTTCAGTAGGTTCGGGAAGGGCCTCTTTTGTTTTAATAACAATTTGTTCTATGGCTTTCCTGTCCTGTTCTGCAACGCTGATTTCCGGTTTGGATCTGGCAAACTTAACCAAATCCGATGTTTGCAATACTTTTTTAAATTGATTTATAGTTTCTGAATCTAATTTTAACTCCCCGGCATCTTTCATCATTTCCAATTTATCTATCAATTGATCCGTGGTGCTTTCTAAAGCTGAAACATAAACATCTTCTTCCAAATAAGATCTTACAATGGCCGTTAATTCTGAGTAATATTGTTTGTACTCGTCTTGTATTAAATATCTGGAATTCTCTAATCGCTTTAGTTCCAATAAAGCTCTGTCATATGGGGGTAGCAGTGCTTCTTTTTCTTCTTCTGTAAGCGGCTTTTTTCTAAAAACAAACCAATAAAGAAGTGCACCAACCAGTAAAAGCCCTAACAGAATCCATACTACTTTTTGCCAAAGACCTGCATACGATTTATCTACGATAATCATGGGCTTGATATCGAACATTTGTTGCGCTATAGTATCAACAGGCACAGTAGCCACTCCAACTTTTAAAGAATCCGTAAAGAATAGGATGTCATTTATAGTTATTTTTTGCCTTGGAATTGTGTAAACCCCGGAATCAAATTGGGTTAGGGCATACGTTTTCTGTAACCGTATTTTGTTTTCCTTTTTTGTGCTATCTGTGGTAATTGCCTCTACCATTTCTAATGGAAAAAAGGTCTGTCCCTCAGGGAAAACAATTTGGGCGCTACTATCTGCTTCAACTGTAATCTGAAAGTTTATCTGTTCTCCTATTTTAATTTCGGTTCTATCCGGGGAAGAGGTAACTTTTGGGGTAACCTGGGCAAGGCCTTGGTGAACATAAATCAAAAGTAATACAACACCTGCCCGCCGTACTTTGCGAAGCAACAATTGTAATTTCTTTAGTTTATTTCCGATCATGGTCTTGTTATCTGCGTTTAAAATAGCCTAATAATTTTTTTACATAACTTTCATCTACTCTACAGCTTAAAACCCCACATCCTGATTTTGCAAAAGTATCTTGAAAATATGCTACCCTGTCTCTGTATTCTTGGGTGTAAGCCATCCTCACTTTTTTTGACTGTGTATTTACCAATTGCAAAGTTCCTGTTTCTGCATCCTGCATTTGTACCATTCCCAAATTAGGAATGGTTTCTTCTTTAGGATCAAAAATCCGGATCCCCGTAACATCATGTTTTTTGCCTACTATACGGAGCGTCTGTTTATAGTCATCCGCAATAAAGTCCGACAGCACAAAAACAATGGCTCTCTTCTTCATTACATTGGTTAAATATTTTAATGTGTGTGAAAGATTTGTCCTTTTGCTTTTCGGGGTAAATTCTAAAAGCTCTCTAATAATACGAAGCACATGGCTTTTCCCCTTTTTTGGCGGAATAAATAGTTCTACCTGATCCGAAAACAAAAGCAAACCCACTTTATCATTATTCTGCATGGCAGAAAAGGCCAAAGTAGCGGAGATTTCTACAATTATTTCCTTTTTAAAAGAATTGGTTGTACCAAAAAGTTCCGAGCCACTTATGTCTACCACTAACATCATGGTAAGTTCCCGTTCTTCTTCAAATACTTTTACAAAGGGCTCATTATAGCGTGCGGTAACATTCCAATCAATACTTCTTACATCATCACCAAATTGATATTGTCGCACTTCACTAAAGGTCATTCCCTTTCCTTTAAAAGTAGAGTGGTACTCCCCACCAAAAATATGGTCGGACAGACGCCGGGTCTTAATCTCAATTTTACGAACTTTTTTTAGTAATTCTTTGGTATCCATCTGATAAAGTAAACAGTTTTTTAATAAGCAGTTTGAAGCACTAGTGCGTTCAAAATTACCACTGCTGTCTATATCTGCTCACTGCCCACTTTTTAGGGCACTTCAATCTCATTTATAATCTTGTTGATTATTTCTTCTGAAGTTATATTTTCGGCCTCTGCCTCATACGTAATGCCTACCCTATGCCGAAGCACATCATGGACAACTGCTCTAACATCTTCAGGAATAACATAGCCACGTCGTTTTATAAAAGCATAGCATTTAGCTGCACTGGCAAGATTGATACTACCTCTTGGAGAAGCTCCAAAACTGATTAAAGGCTTTAAATTTTCCAGATTGTACTTTTCAGGATACCGTGTTGCAAATACAATGTCCAGAATGTATTTCTCAATCTTTTCATCCATATATACCTCACGTACTGCACTTTGCGCACTGAGAATTTGGTTAAGCGTTATAACCGGTTTTACATCTGCATATGCGCCTTTTAAATTTTGCCTTATAATGAGTTGCTCCTCATTCATTTTGGGATAATCTATGACCGTTTTTAGCATAAAACGGTCTATTTGGGCTTCAGGTAGTGGATAGGTGCCTTCTTGTTCTACAGGGTTTTGGGTAGCCATTACAAGAAATGGCTTATCTAATATAAATGTTTCATCCCCTATGGTAACCTGTTTTTCCTGCATTGCTTCTAAAAGAGCAGATTGTACTTTAGCAGGCGCCCTGTTAATCTCATCCGCAAGCACAAAATTTGCAAAAATAGGTCCTTTCTTTATAGAAAAATCATTCTCTTTCATGTTGTATATTAAAGTTCCTACAACGTCCGCGGGTAAAAGATCTGGAGTAAACTGTATGCGGCTAAAACTGCCTTTAACAGCTTTTGCCAAGGTATTGATGGCTAATGTTTTGGCAAGGCCGGGCACACCTTCTAATAAAATATGGCCTTGTCCTAAAAGACCTATAAGCAATCGCTCAACCATATGTTTTTGGCCAACAATTACCTTATTCATCTCCAGTACTAATAAATCTATAAAAGCACTTTCCTGAGCAATTTTCTCATTTACAGCGCTAATATCTACTGTAGTATTTTGTTCCATATTAAATATAAATTTTGGTACGCAAACATACACGTTTATAAAATGCATCGCAAATTGAAAATTTATTTAGTGAATGGCTGTTAATGATTGGTTAAAAGTTACCTTGAAGCCCAAGTTTTATGAAGGATTTAAGGGATTTATTTTTAATTTCACAAACAAAGCCAAAAGGAGACTTCGTAATCTAAAAAAGGGAAACAGCATCCTCAATTAGGAACCTGAAGATTATTTTTATTTTAAAAATACCAAGCGCTAAGGAGCAGGATTTAAGTTTACCCTCCATATTAATTGGCAAACAAAGTTGAGTTTTAAAAAATTAAATGACATCTTTTTTTGATATGATAAATGAAGATAAAAACTTCGATTTTACAAGAAACAAAGAGGTTCCAATTGCACTGATCACTGGCGCAACAAGTGGTATTGGCCATGCCACAGCAAGACTTTTTGCGAAGCAAGGAATTAGGTTAGTTTTATGCGGCAGAAGGAAAGAGCGGTTGGATAAAATTGAAACGGAACTTGGGTCACAAACCTCTGTTTTGACCTTGAATTTTGATATCCGCAACAGACAAGATGTTGATGCTGCAATAGAGTCATTACCCGAGTCATTTTCTAACATAAACATATTAATAAATAATGCCGGTAATGCTCATGGTTTGGACACTATTGATGAAGGAAATCCGGATGATTGGGATGCTATGCTGGATATTAATGTAAAGGGTCTTCTTTATATTACCAAGGCAATTCTCCCCAAAATGATACTTCATAAATCTGGACATATAATAAATATTGGATCTACAGCAGGAAAGGAGGTATACCCCAAAGGCAATGTTTATTGTGCAAGCAAGCATGCTGTGGATGCTATAAATCAAGCAATGCGAATTGATTTGAATCAATACGGTATACGTGTAGGGGCTGTAAATCCCGGATTGGTAGAGACAGAGTTTAGTACTATTCGTTTTAAAGGCGATAGCGAGAAAGCTGCTAATGTTTATAAAGGCTTCAAGCCGTTAACCGCAGAGGATATTGCTGACATTATTTATTTCGTGATTTCGAGACCTTATCATGTAAATATTGCCGATTTAGTAGTGATGCCCACTGCTCAGGCTAATAGCGTTATTGTTAACAAACACCTATGATAAACAAACGTCTGTTAGTTAAAAATTTACTTGCCCATAATGACGAAAATAGTTTTTACGACAAAAAGAGACTTGTAGATATCGGACAAAAGGAAGGTAAAGCAAAATTCTTAAAACATGTTTGTGCGCTTGCCAACAGCAACCCGATAAATAATTCTTTTATTGTTATAGGAATTGAGGATGAAGACAACAGAATTGTTGGAGTAGATTTTTTTGACGATAGCAAAATACAAAATTTAGTAAACGCCTATTTAGACAACCCTCCTTTAATTTCGTATGAGAATATACCTTTTCCTCATTTACCGGATGGGAAAGTGGTTGGCCTAGTAACTATTAAATCTACAGGGAAGGTATGCTCCTTAAGAAAGAATATTTGGAAATATTATGGAGGAGCCGTTTTTTTTAGGGAAGGGAGTATTAGTTTGCCAAAAGCCTATGGGGTTGAGTTAAAGAATTACAATTCAGATGTGGTTGCTACAATTGAGCAAAATGCCAAAAATAATATTGAACTGACGCTGGATGGTGTCATAGATTTTATTAACCATAGGCATAAGAATTTGCAGAGCAATTATAAGGTGTTTAAGGAACAGTTTGTCCTCTGTTGGGCAGGAAACCTAAAAAAAGTTAAGAACGATGTTTATTACTCCAGAGTAGATATAGAACTTATTAATGAACAGGTAAAGCTGTTTTATTCTGCTTTGGATGAGATTACAGTTTCTTTTGATGAAGATTCTTTCACGACCATAGAATATGTACAGTTGGGATTGGGGACACAACAAAAATATTATCCATTAGAAAAGGTAATTATCACGTTTTTAGACAATGGTACATATCAAATTCACAGCGATTTAATATTTGAGCCACCGCAATATGATAAAAAGCCCTTGTATCATATATTAAATTCCAATAATGCAATTTTAAAAAAGTTAGCTAAAAACCTGCCTCTTTCACCGGCTGAGAAAGTAGATATTGAACTCCTTGCACATACCTATTTAATTTGTTATCTCAACGGTTTTGAAGAGGCTAAAGAGTATATGGAAAATGCCAGAACATTACTTAAAAGTTATGACCTTCGGGTCTACCAATCCTTAAAAGAAGCGTTGCGAATCCTAAGAAAAGTAAAATACAATTAATTAACGTGCAACCAAAAAGTTTGGTAGGCTTGTACGTACAATTCCCCATCAGTTAACATAATTTTCCGATTGGTAATAAGATCATAGAAGGCACTGGTTTTCTTCTCATCAGGAAGTGTTACATGTTGCGTCTCATCACTTAAATTAGACACCACCAAGACACCCTTGCTTAAAGAAGCCGTTCTCTCGTAAACCAAAATGTGCTGATTTGGAATTTTGTGTAAGATAAAATTATTTTGGTCGGCGAAAACAAGCGTTTTCTTTCTGATTGCTATGAGATTCTTTAAGGCATAAAAGAGTGTAGCCTGAGGAGACTCTTTTTTATCCAAATCGGCAACTACCTGCCAGTTTTGAAAAGGTCTGTTCACCCATCTGCTATCTTCTTTTTTGTTTTTATCTTTTAAAAAAGCATAGTCATTTAGAGTGCCTAACTCGTCACCGGCGTAAATCATGGGAATACCACCGTAGGAGAGAATAATACTATGTAACAAAACTATTTTGTCTATTGCCTGTTGCACTAACTCTGGATTTTGTTTCGTCAAGGCTTTTTCTAAACCCAGAAGAGATGCAGCACTTCCGGTTATTCTACCATCCCCATTTTTGGGATTGTACATAAAAACTAAACCTTTTGCCGGAGACCAATCCAAACCGCCGCAATAATAATCCAACAAAAATCGGCGATGCTGCTGTGCATCCCAGCCAATTTGATAAAGGTATTGGTCTTCAAAGCCAAGACCAATATCATCATGACAACGTATGTAATTTATCCATGTTGCTTCGTCCGGCTTTTTAGGTAAATTATCTAGACTTTGAGTTAGCATTATTGTCTTTTTGGTGGCGATAGCATCCCACAACAGTGCCATTAAAGTAGCATTATAGGCAATTTCACATTCATTACCTTTTTGTATACCTTCCCCGAAATATTTAATTATTTCCCGAGGCGAAACTATTGCCTCCGCAAGGAATATAGTTCCGGGAGCAATCACCTGCAAACACATTCTAAAAAGTGAAATTAGCGTATGCGCCTCAGGTAGATTTTGTGATTGAGTCCCCAATTTTTTCCAAAGAAAAGCTAAGGCATCTAAACGAATTATATCAACTCCTGAATTGACCAATTTCAACAAATTATTAAGCATTTCAAGAAACACCTCAGGATTGGAATAATTTAAATCCCATTGGTAGCTATTAAAAACGGTCATCACCCAGCGTTGCATTTTTGGATCATAAGTAAAATTTCCCGGAGAGGTTTCGGGAAAAATTTCCGGAAGGGTCTGCTCATATTGATCCGGGATGCTCCTATCAGGATAGGTAAAATAATATTCTTGGTATTTTGTATCCCCTTTTTGCGCCTTTTTTGCCCATGAAAATTCATTAGATGTATGGTTAACCACAAAATCCAACATAAGATACATGCCTTTGGCTCGCATTTTTTTGGAAAGTTGAAGTAAATCTTCCTTAGTTCCAAATTGTTTATCCACCTCGTGATAATTGTTTACTGCATACCCCCCGTCATTCTCGCCTTTGGGTCTGGGGGTTATGGGCATTAGATGGAGTAAGTTAACACCTAATTTTTCCAGATAGGGAATTTTATCAGCAACCCCGTTAAGGTTTTTGTTGAAGTGGTTTACGTAGAGTTGCATCCCAACTATGGATTGGGATTGGTACCAATTCCCATTCTTAATCCGCTCAATATCTTGTAATTGCAGTTCTTTTGGTCTTGTCTCGTGTAAAGAAGAAAACAATTTAATTAATTTTTGAAACGCACTTGAATGAATTTCTTCAGGATAAATTTTGAAGAACAGTTCTTTTATTAAGGTTAGATTGGTTGCCAATCGGATTTCAAAAAGTAGTTGAAGGTTTTTGGCGTCTTTTGTTAAGGCAGATTTAGCCACTAATAAGCGGTGTAACTCGGCTTGGTTCATACGAAATTAATCTAATTGGTGTTGGTATGGCAAGGCTTCTATTGCCCCGAATTTTGTGGTTGTAATGGCACCTGCTTTATTGGCTACTGTAATCATTTCAACCAATAAATCAGTATTGATAAACAAATTTTCTGTTTTAGTCAATGCTGAAATTTGCTTTAAGAGACAGCCAATAAATGCATCTCCAGCTCCAGTGGTATCTACAGGAGTTACCACAATACTGGGAACGGTTTGTTTAAATTTTGAAGTGCTCACCAAAGTGCCCTCTTTACCCAGCGTTATGGTAATAATTTCTGCTCCTATTTGGTGAAGTGCGTCACACGCATCAATAAGATTGGTTTTACCTGATATAAGTTCTGCCTCTTCCAGACTAAATTTGCACAAGGCGGCATTTTTAATAAAAGGAATACACTTTTCTACAAACAGGGGCTCATTATTTTTCCATAAATCACCACGGAAGTTCGGGTCAAAACTTATAAAGGCACCTTCTGAAACGGCATCGGAATAATATCGGGTGTAAGCGTCTTCTAACTTTCCTCCAAGTAGGGCAGTTGCCGCCCCAAAATGAATCATATTTCCTTTAAAAGTTTTCTTCATTGAGGCGTCATAAGTTAGTTCTTTATCGGCTCCTCTGCTGAATACAAAATCGCGTTCTCCATCTTCCGCTAAAGACACAAAAGCCAAAGTGGTAAATGTTTTGGAACGCTGCGCGCTGGAAATAGTAACTCCGGAATCTTCTAAAACCTTAAGAAGAAAAGTTCCAAAAGGGTCTTCACCTACACAGCCAATAAAGGTACTTTTACCTCCTAGTTTAGCGATAGCACAAGCCACATTGGCTGGAGCTCCGCCTGCTTTCTTTGTAAACTGATATGCTTTGGATAAATCACTACCCTGTTTTTCTGCCACAAAATCAATTAAAAGCTCTCCTATGCAGAATATGTTCTTCATTCCCAACTTTGCTAAATTTATCTAAAGTAAAAGTAAATAGTAAGTTTTTCCAAAATTTTATTTGAATTTAACCTGATAGGTAGTGAAATTCAATAAAGAATCTACGATTTTTGCAGAATGAGAACATTGGTAATAGGAGATATACATTCTGGTTTAAGAGCTTTACTGCAGGTCATGGAAAGAGGTAAAGTTACCACAAAGGATCATCTTATTTTTCTTGGGGATTATGTGGATGGATGGAGCGAGGCGGTAGAAACTGTCAACTTTTTACTTAACTTAAAATCAACCCATAGATGTACTTTTTTACGGGGAAATCATGATGAACTATGTTGCGATTGGCTTATGGAAGCTAAAGACAATACACTGTGGGAAAAACACGGAGGTCTCGCATCTATGCGTTCCTATGCTCTAACAGATAACAAAACAAGGGAAAAGCATATTCAGTTTTTTCAAGGATTAAAAAATTATCATTTAGACGCTCAGAACAGGCTTTTTATTCATGCTGGTTTTACAAATCTTAACGGGGTAGATTATGAGTATTTTTCAAAAACTTTTTATTGGGACAGAACCTTATGGGAAACTGCTCTGGCTCTTGATCCTACCATGCCTTTGGATCATATTTGGTATCCAAAAAGATTAACCTTGTACAAGGAAGTATACATTGGCCATACACCAGTAACGCGAATAGATAGAACAGAGCCATTTAAAGCAGCTGGCATATGGAATGTAGATACGGGAGCGGCCTTTAGAGGGCCTCTTTCGTTAGTTGATGTTGATACTAAAGAAATTTGGCAAAGCGATCCGGTACATTTACTATATCCGGGCGAAAATGGCAGAAATGTAAATTAACTGTTATTTGGGTTAAATTTTCAATATTATTGGGGATATTTGTATAAAATTAAAAGTATGTCTTCTAAGAACATTAGGATAGAAGTAATGAGAGCCATAGAGGGTAAGGTGGAAGGGTTTATGCAGTCCTATCTTATTCCTATTGATGAAATTTGGCAACCGACAGATTTTCTTCCAAATTCTCAAAATGATAATTTTTTTGATGAAGTACACCAATTGCGTGAAGAGGCAAAGGATCTGGGATATGATTTTTGGGTAACCATGGTGGCTGATACGATTACCGAAGAAGCTTTACCTACTTATGAATCTTGGTTAATGGATGTGGAAGGTATAGACCAGCATTCTGAAAATAAGAATGGATGGTCTAAATGGGTTCGTCATTGGACCGCCGAAGAAAACAGGCATGGGGATGTATTAAACAAGTATTTGTACTTGGCAGGACGTGTTAATATGAAAGAAATGGAAATTACCACGCAGCATCTTATCGCCGATGGTTTTGATATTGGAACCGATAGGGATCCCTATAAGAATTTTGTGTATACCTCGTTCCAGGAATTAGCGACAAACATATCTCATAAACGCGTGGGACAAATGGCTAAAAAGAGGGGAAATGTACTTTTGGGAAAGATGTGTACAATAATTGCCGGTGATGAAATGCGCCATCATTTAGCATACAGGGAGTTTGTAAAGACCATATTTGAACATGATCCCAGCCAAATGATGTTGGCTTTTGCAGATATGATGAAGAAAAAAATTGTAATGCCGGCCCATTTTCTTAGAGAATCCGGAGGAACAATAGGTGCAGCTTTTGAAACATTTTCTAATTGTGCACAGCGCTTAGGCGTCTATACCGCACAAGATTATATAGATATTTTGAAGAAGTTAAATGCCTATTGGGAGGTTGGGTCCGTAAGAAGCTTAAATGATGAGGCTGAAAAAGCCAGAGATTATTTAATGAAACTTCCTGAACGTTTGGAACGTATCGCGGAACGAATGAAATTTCCGCAAGATCAACACAAGTTTAAATGGGTTGAAGCAAATGGAGTAATTTAAAAAAAGCCGGTTCTTTTGAACCGGCTTTTTTATTAAAATTTTCCATGTTTATGTTCCTCCTGCCAAAGAGCAAGCTCTTTCCATTTACCCTCATAACACATTTTTGCTTGCATAGGCCAGGATGCCGGATCATGTATTTTATATGCTTCTCCACCGGAATCCAAAACTTGTTGACATTTAGCGACGGGGACTTCAGAAAGCTCTTTCCAAGTTTTAATACCGTTACTATTAAAAAGTTGCTCAATTTTTGGACCTATACCTTCAATAACTTTTAGGTCGTCTTGTTTTACCTTCTTACCAAGTGCAATTAATGCTGCCTGTGCACTAAATGGCAACGACACCACAGCAGGCTCCGTTTTTGGGGTGTTTATTTTTGAAGATAGTTTTGCATGACAAGCTTCAAGGTCTGCTTCTAATTTTGAATTTTTGTTTTTTAATAGGTCAAGTTCGGCTGAATTATCTATTGTGGTAACAGTACCTTTACCAATCAAGTATCCCAAAACACCTGAAATAATTCCCACCAAAACGGGTATAATCCAGCACCAGATATTCAAATTTTCAAGACTCATATACGTTCGATTTATGATTACTTAATTAGTTCAAAGTGACTGTGGTTCTTCTATTTTTAGCCTTCCCATCTTCTGTGGCATTACTTGCCAACGGAACATCCGGTCCTTGTGAAGAAACTGTTATTTTTGCATCGGAGATACCATTTTTAACTAAATACGATTTTGCAAAACGTGCTCTCCTTAGTCCCAACTCCATATTAGTTTCTCTCGCACCTGAATTATCTGTATGGCCAACAATGGTGCAGGTTGCTCCTTCAACTTTATCCAAGTATCTGGAGATATCTGCCACCTTTTGTCGCTCTTCTGTAGTAAGATCTAATTCAGTTTTACCTGTTTCAAAATAAATCACTAAAGGATCTGCCTTTATTTTTTCGTATAGCACTTTCAGTTCGTCAGCTGCATCCAAGTTCTCACTAGAAATGTCATATATAACCGGACCCAGATAAATATTTTCTTTCGGAACCATCTCATCCATTACCTCCCCGGATATATTGATTTGAGAAGCTGAGGTTCCCATCGAAACTAAATGGTTTTTTATTGCATTGGCTCTGGCAAATCCCAAATTGGGAAAAGCTGAGGTGTTGGTTTCATCACTCGTATAATAACCCGAGATAGTAAGGGATTTCGTTTTGTTTTCTGAAAGAAAGGCTACCAGTCCAACAATGCCCTCTGTTACTTTTGGAGATAGTGAATCTAAAATTGTATAGGACGAAACGTTGAAATTGAAATTGTCATTAACCGTATATGAATACGCTCCATGGTTAAGCGAAAAGGGAAAGGATGTTGCTTCCGGAGCAGGCGGAAGTTCAGTTTTTTTAACAGCTGGGATAGTTGGCTCCTTACCGCAGTCATTACAGCAGGTGTAGAAAAAATAGGAGCCAGCAAGTATAGTAATGAGAATACCTAAAAAATAAGTGGTATTTTTTGTCATTAATTTTGGTTAGTTATGGTTTTACTGTCTAATATATTAAAAAAATACAAATTAATTGAGGGTTAGGGAGTTAAAAACATTCTTATACAAAATGGAATTCTGTAATAGAGTTGAATTGATGTGGAATAGTCTTTTCTGATTAAGGGGGCAAAAAGTACCATTTATACACTTTTTCCTACCAAATGTAAAGTAGTAGCTTTGATATCGCAGATAATTTTGGAATTTAGACATAGGATAAATTAACGCCCTCATTTCTCCCGTCAAAGTTTACGGCATTGAAAAGGGGGTTACTTATAAAGGTCTTTTTGAAAAAAAAGAAAATTGAGTTAGTTGGTTTTAAAGCCCGTTATAGTTTTATAACGGGCTTTTTAGTTGGTTGAAACTTTTACAATTCAAATTTTATACCTTGTGCCAAAGGCAATTCCGTGGTATAGTTAATGGTGTTAGTTTGTCTGCGCATATATATTTTCCATGCATCAGAACCGGATTCGCGTCCGCCTCCCGTTTCTTTTTCACCTCCAAAAGCACCACCGATTTCGGCACCTGAAGTGCCGATATTTACATTGGCAATTCCACAATCACTACCGGAAGCGGATAGAAAGCGCTCAGCCTCTCTTAAATTATTGGTCATAATAGCAGAAGACAAGCCCTGTACTACTCCATTTTGTATGGTTATGGCATTTTCTACCTCCCCTATGTACTTTAAAAGGTATAAAATTGGGGCAAAGGTTTCATGCTGTACGATTTCAAATTGAGGTTCTGCCTCCGCAATAGCAGGCTTTACATAACATCCACTTTCAAATCCTTCACCTTGTACCACTCCGCCTTCTACAATCAGTTTTCCGCCCTCTTCAACAACTTTTTTCAAAGCGGTGTTATAAAGGTTAACTGCATCCGTATCGATAAGGGGTCCCACATGATTTTTTTCATCCAACGGATTACCAATTCGCAATTGCTTATAGGCATCTGTTACCGCAGTTTTTACTTTGTCGTAAACCGATTCATGAATGATCAATCTGCGGGTAGAAGTACAACGTTGTCCTGCAGTTCCTACTGCACCAAAAACGGCTCCAATTACTGTCATTTTAATATCGGCATCAGGGGTGACTATAATGGCATTATTTCCTCCTAATTCCAGTAAAGATTTTCCCAATCTTGCGGCAACGGTCTGCGCAACTATTTTACCCATACGGATAGATCCTGTAGCAGAAATTAAAGGGATACGCTGATCTTTAGTCATCAGTTCACCTACCTTATAATCCCCGTTAATTAAACAAGAAACACCTTCAGGTAGGTTATTGGCTTTAAAGACTTCGGCCGCAATGTTCTGACAAGCTATACCACATAAAGGCGTTTTTTCTGATGGTTTCCAAATGCAAACATCGCCACAAATCCATGCTAAAGCCGTATTCCATGCCCATACGGCAACAGGAAAGTTAAAGGCAGAAATAATGCCAACCACTCCCAAAGGATGATATTGCTCATACATGCGATGCCCCGGGCGCTCCGAGTGCATGGTAAAGCCATGTAATTGTCTAGAAAGGCCAACTGCAAAATCACAGATATCTATCATTTCCTGTACTTCGCCCAATCCTTCCTGATAGCTTTTTCCCATTTCATAAGAAACCAGCTTGCCCAGAGGCGCTTTCATTTCCCGTAATTTGTCTCCAAATTGGCGCACAATTTCTCCACGTTGCGGAGCAGGTTTTAAACGCCAAATTTTGAATGCTTTTGTTGCCGCATCCATCACCTTTTCGTAATCTGTTGTTGAAGTGGTTTTTACTGAAGCTATTGCTTTACCATCTACCGGCGAATAGGATGTGAGCACTTCACCCGTACTAAAATAATTTGAACCGGTTGATGTACCCTTATTAATTTCTTTTATTCCTAACGCTTTTAAGGCATCCAGGATACCAAATTCTACAGCAATATTTGACATTTTATAACTTTTTGAAGATGTATTGTTATATTTTTAGCAAAGCTACAAATAAAAGTCTTTCTTAATAGAACAGTTTGGGATATGTTCACAATAGCAAAAGCACAATGGCAAGTAAGGCGGGTAGTGCCTGAACAAAAAATATCTTTCGATCTGCTGTTAAAGCTCCAAATGTTCCTGCGATAAATACACAGGCTAAGAAAAAGAGGGAAATGTTGGTTTTCCATAGGACATCTTGGATAAAGAAAGTCCAGATAAGTCCGGCAGCTAAAAAGCCATTGTACAAACCCTGATTGGCAGCAAGGCCTTTTGTTGGCTCAAATAGTTCAGGAGGGAACTTTTTAAATATTTTCCTGCCCTTTGTGGTCCATGCAAACATTTCGAACCAAAGAAAATAGAGATGTAATGTTGCGACCAATCCTATTAAAAAACTAATGACATACCCCATATTTTAATTTTATTTAAGGTAGAAGAAACATTTTAATCTTTGCTTACAAAACGTTCATCTGTGGGCATTACAGTCCCGCAGTTGTCACAAGTTCGCAGTTCTTCAGAACCGTAGAAGGTTTTAAAATGACTCAAAAAATCCTTTTCAATATCATGCAAAGTAAAATAGGCTTCATAGAGTTTGTGGTTGCAATTATCACAAAACCAAAGTAACCCATCATCCACATTCATACCGGCTCGTTTTCGTTCAACAACAAGACCGATAGATCCAGCGTGCCGTACAGGAGAGTGGGGTATTTTAGCGGGATGAAGATACATATCTCCAGGGCCAAGAGCAAAGGTTTTTTTCTCCCCTTCTTCCTGAATATGAACTTCAATTTGTCCTTCTAATTGATAAAAAAGTTCTTCAGTTTCATTATAGTGATAATCTTTTCGTGCATTTGGACCGGCAACAACCATGACAATATAATCTCCTGCCTCTTTATAAAGGTTTTTATTCCCAACAGGAGGTTTTAAGGAATCTCTATTTTCTTCAATCCACTTGGTGAGATTAAAAGGAGGTGCTATAGCCATACGTCTTATTAGATAAATTAGGTTGTGTTTCTCATTATCCATTCCGGACAAACAATTAGAAGACAACCAATATCATCAAAATTAAGAAAATAAAACGGGCTTAGTATGGTTCTATCGGTAGAACAACTGTGTAAAATAGAAATTTCCGTTAGGATCTTTTTTCACACTTACTGCTGTATGAGTAAAATTACCTTCAATAGATTTCCTGTGTAATGAACTGGACATCCAATTCTGAAATGCCTCTACCGCGGAAGTATAATCCTTGGCCACATTTTCCGATACTTCTATGGCATCTACCTCAGCTGCAATGTTAGAGGCCCTTGCACTGAAATTGTCATGACTTATATTTCCTTTGGCAATCATATAATCTGTATGGGAATTAGCGTATTCATAGGCAACCGTACTAAAGGATAATGAATTATAGCCCAAGGAAATCCTATGGTCATTTACAATGCCGAGTAGCTCTTGCTCTACCTCATAAGAATTTGCGACAGCAATTATTTTAACTTCCTCTAAAGGTTCCTTGCTACATGAATTCGCCACAAAGAAAATCGCAAGCAATACAACAAATTGTAATCTAGTTTTCATACAGTGTTCTTTACTGTAAGTAGGAAAGAGTAAGAATGGGGAATTCTTGTTTACTCGTTTTGCTATCCTAAGAATAACAGCGTAATATTAGATAATAATTAAGTGAGACCATGAGGAAAAAATCAAATTTCGTTAAAATGTGTCGTTTTTCAGATGGCTCGTAAGAATGCGGTTTTATTTTCTCTATTTATCAATTCACGGGAACAGCAATTTCTTTGAAACAATTATATTTACACCACCATAAAATAATCTTCCATGAACCATAAATCCCTACTACTATTCGCTCTCGTAATACTTATTTCTTCTTGTAAAAACAAAGAGGTATCTAAGGAGTTTGATAATCTAAATCTATATCAAGCGTATGTTTCTCAGGTTTCTCAGGGAATTATTTCAACGAAAAGCGATGTTCGGGTGGTACTGAATGAGCCAATTTCCTCTTGGCAGAGTGGTGTGACATTGGATAAAGGACTGCTTACAGCGAATCCCTTGGTAAAAGGAAAGGTGATAGCACTAGATAATAAAACAATTGCTTTCGTCCCGGAAACTGGTTTTAATCCCGATACCGAGTACACCTTTACCTTAACAGTAGACAAGATTATAAAGGAAGTCCCAAAAGAATTAAGCACGCTAACCTTTGGTGTAAAAACTCTGAAACAGCAGTTTAATGTGTATACTAATCCTTTACAGTCGTATACCAGAGACCGACAATATTTGGAAGGTCAGCTGCGAAGTGCAGATGTGTTAGACTTGGCAACCGTTAAAAAATTGATCACCGTAAACCAGAACGGGAAAGCGGTTGGGGTGAAATTTGACGAGTCGGTAAAAGAAGGTACACAGTTTCAATTTAAAATTGATAGTATTCAAAGATTTGAAGAAGACACCACGCTCGAAATTCAATGGGATGGATCCAAGCAAAACATTGATAGTAAAGGTCAAAGTGCCATTTTAATTCCGGGGAAGAATAATTTTGTTGTGTTGAATGTAACCACAGAAGCTACTGATAGCCAGGTCTTACTAATTAGCTTTTCCGATCCCATTAAAAAAGGACAGGACTTTAAAGGCCTGGTAGTTTTGGAAGGGGATATTACCCCCAAGTTTTCTATTGACGGCAACACCTTAAAAGTATATCCTTCGCTGGATATTACCGGGATGCGAAACATAGAAATTTTTGAGGGAATAGAAAGCGCTGAAGGGCATAAATTAAAAACCAAATTTGAAGAGCGAATAACCTTTGAAGACCCAAAGCCGGAAGTGCGCATGCTTTCCAGCGGTTCTATACTGCCCTCCTCTAGCAACTTAAAAATTAATTTTGAGTCGGTCAATCTTAAAGCCATAGATGTAGCTGTATTTAAAATCTACAGCAACAATATCCTACAATTTTTACAAAGCAATACTATGGATGGCGACTACAACCTGAGAAGTGTTGCACGGCCCATTGCTACCAAAAAAATTGAACTTCAAAATAATTTAGCCAATGCAAATGGGAAGTGGGCAGCCAATGCCTTAGATTTGAAAGCATTAATGAGTCCGGAGGTTGGGGCAATCTACCGCGTAGAACTAAGTTACAAGCCCGCCTATAGCCTTTATAAATGCGATAGCACCAATTTTACAGAAGAGGCAGAAAGTAATGAAAATTTTGATGAGGAATTGGAGACGAGTGCTTGGGACGGAGTTGAAGATTATTACGATTATGATTATTACTACGGCTATGATTGGAATGAACGGGAAAATCCATGTCACACCTCTTACTATCTGGATAAAAAAGTGGGACTTAATGTACTAGCTTCTGATCTAGGGGTCATCATCAAAAAAGGGGTAAATAACACCTACTTTATTGCGGTAAATGAAATTCTGAATACCAATCCGGTGGCAGGAGCCAAAGTAACCTTTTACAATTTTCAACAGCAGGTTTTGGGAAATACCGTTACCGCGGCTGATGGTACTTCTAAATTTAACACTGAAAAACCGGCCTACTTCGCAGTAGTGGAAAACAACAATCAAAAAACGTATGTAAAATTAAATGATGGGAACGCCCTGTCGGTAAGTAAGTTTGATGTTTCCGGGGTAGCATTACAAAAGGGAATTAAAGGATTCATTTTTGGAGAACGTGGGGTATGGCGTCCCGGAGATCTGGTCTATTTGTCTTTTTTGCTGAATGATAATGCCAATAAATTACCGGGTGGGCATCCGGTAAAATTGGAACTTTTAGACCCTTACAACAAAGTGGTGCATCGGGAGATAAAAACAGCCGCACTCAATAATTTTTACGATTTTCAAATAAAGACCGATGAAAATGCCCCAACAGGAAATTGGCTGGCAAAGGTTTCCGTTGGTGGGGCCTCTTTCACCAAGACCATAAAGATTGAAACCATAAAGCCAAACCGACTTAAAATCAATACCAGCTTTGCCGATGAGGTATTATCCGGTGCTCAACCCATCAAAGCCGAAATGGAAGTAAAATGGTTGCACGGTGCTATTGCAAAAAACTTAAAGGCAGATGTCACAGCGAAATTCACCCCTAAAACAACCACTTTTAAAACCTTCCCCAATTATGTATTTGATGATCCTACGCGGTTATTTTCAATAGAAGATCAGGTGGTTTTCAATGGGAAGGTGAATGAAGAAGGGAAGACGAGCTTTAGCATAAATCCCCAAATGGCCTCTAAAGCGCCAGGAATGTTGAATGCCGCATTTGTCACGAAAGTGTATGAAAATGGTGGTGATTTTAGTACCGATGTGTTTACGAAAAGCTATTCTCCCTATAAAACGTATGTCGGCATCAATGTTCCAAAAGGCGATAAAACCAGAGGGATGTTGTTAACCGATGTGAAACACAATTTTGAAGTGGCCACCGTAGACGAAAAAGGAAATCCTAAGGCCGCGAACAATATTAAGGTTACGGTTCATAAAGTAAATTGGAGATGGTGGTGGGAAACCTCTGCCGATAACCTTTCTGCCTACAGTAGCAGCAATTATAGGGAAAAAGTGTTCGAGGAGACTATTAGTACGAATTCGGTTGGTAAGGGGACCTTTACTTTTGAATTAAAATATCCCAATTGGGGACGCTATCTGGTCTCAGTGGAAGATCCCAATGGGGGTCATGCCACAGGAAAGGATGTGTATATCGACTGGCCGGGCTGGGCCGGGAAGTCGCAGAAAAATGACCCATCTGCCGCTACTATGCTGGTGTTTTCAACCGATAAAGAAAGTTATAAAGTGGGAGAAACCGCTACCGTTACCTTTCCAAGTTCAGAAGGGGGTCGCGCCCTAGTTACCCTGGAAAATGGCAGTGAAATGCTGGAATCCCTTTGGGTAGAAACAACAAAAGGAGAAACCGCCTTTAAATTGCCTATCAAGAATAGCTATACTCCAAATGTATACCTTAATATCACCTTATTACAGCCACACGCCTCAACTTTAAATGATTCGCCTATCCGCTTGTATGGCATGGTGCCAATTTTAGTGGAGAACCCGGCAACAAAACTACAGCCCGAAATTGAGATGCCAAAAGTGCTGCGACCGGAAGAAAATATTACCGTTAAAGTAAAAGAAAAAAGCGGAAAGCCCATGACCTACAGCGTAGCCATAGTAGATGAAGGACTTCTAGACCTAACCCGATTTAAAACCCCTAATCCATGGGATACTTTCTTTGCCAGAGAAGCGTTGGGCGTTAAGACATGGGATATATATGATGAGGTTATCGGAGCTTTTGGCGGACGAATAGACCAGGTATTTGCCATTGGTGGAGATGATGATCTGGCAGGAGCCAAAAACAAAAAGGCCAACCGCTTTGAACCCATGGTAGTGGTGTTGGGTCCCTTTAGCTTAAAATCAGGCGAAACCAAATCGCATAAAATAGATATTCCCAAATATGTGGGTTCGGTGCGGACCATGATTGTTGCCGGAGATGCGCAAAATGAAGCTTATGGTATGGCAGAACGGACCACTCCTGTTCGTAAAGCCCTAATGGTGTTGGCTTCCCTACCACGGAAAATTACCCCTGGGGAAAAGGTAACCCTGCCTATTACTGTTTTTGCTATGGAAGAGAAGGTGAAGAATGTAAGCATCACCTTAAAACAGGACAGAGCCTTTAAAATAAGCGGTGCCACTACACAAAATCTCACTTTTTCCCGGCCCGATGAAAAAATGGTGTATTTTGATTTGGAAGTGGCCGATTTTGAAGGTATAGGAAAGGTAATCGTTGAAGCCAAAGGCAATGGAGAAACCGCTTCTTTTGAAATACCGATAGATGTGGTCAACCCCAACCCGCTAACAACTGAAATTCAGGATTTGGTTTTGGAATCCAATGGGAGTCAGACGATTAACTTCGAAACCTTTGGCATTGCCGGAAGCAATGTGGCTCAGGTAGAATTTTCTACCCTGCCCCCAATGAACTTTAATGGTAGAATGCAGTATCTTATTCAATATCCGCATGGGTGTGTAGAACAGACCACTGCTGCGGCTTTCCCTCAATTATTTCTCACAAGCATTTTTGATGTTTCTTCCAATAAGAAAACCGAAATTCAAAAAAATGTGGAGAATGCGGTTCGCCGTTTAGGAAGTTATCAATTGCCTAGTGGAGGTTTCTCCTATTGGCAGGGCGAAAATAGGGCAAATGATTGGGGAACCTCTTTTGCAGGCCATTTTCTTTTGGAAGCAGAAAAGAAGGGGTATGTATTGCCCATAGGATTTAAATCCGGGTGGATCAACTATCAGCAAAACAGTGCCAAACAATGGCGAGCAGGTAGCGGAAATTCCGATTTAGCACAGGCCTATCGTCTCTACACCCTCGCGGTTGCGGGGAATGCCGATATGGCCTCGATGAACCGTTTACGGGAAACAACAAGTATTTCTAATGAAGCCAAATTCCGCTTGGCAGCTACCTACGCCATGGTAGGGCAGGCTTCGGTTGCGAAACAACTGCTAAATAGTAGTTCTCTTGATTTTAAAAGTCAGAAGGTGGACTACCAAACCTACGGGTCGGAACAAAGAAACAAGGCTATGGCGCTGGAGACCTATGTCTTATTACAGGATAAATCCAAAGCCCAGGAAATGGCGAAGACCGTAGCACAACAATTGGCATCCAGTGAATGGATGAGCACTCAAACTACTTCTTATAGTCTCTTGGCCATGGCTAAATTTGCTGAAATGGTAGGAGGTAAAGGCATCAAAGCAAGCATAACCCTAAATGGAAAAACCGAATCCGTAAGCACCCAAAAAACGCTGGCAAACCGACCCCTCTCCATAAAAAAAGGAAGTAATACCCTTCAGCTCAAAAATGAGGAGGGCAATACCGTGTACGTGAGCATCATCAACAGTGGTATTTTGCCTGTGGGCTCAGAAAAAGAGGTGCAACGCAATTTGTCCGCTCAAATACGCTATAAAGGTCGTGATGGCTCCACCATGGATATAACAAACCTGGCCCAAGGTACCGACTTTGTAGCCGAAGTGACCCTGACCAACACCACCGGTAACGATATTAAGGATATCGCCTTACAGGAAATTTTTCCTAGCGGTTGGGAAATTGTCAACACCCGTTTCACCGATTTTGGTGAATATGCCCAGAACGAAGTTACCTATACTGATTTGCGGGATGATCGCGCCAATTTCTATTTTGATTTGAAAAAGAACGAGTCAAAAACCGTACGCATTTTGCTGAATGCATCCTATTTAGGTCGCTACTATTTACCCGGCATTCAGGCAGAGGCGATGTATGATAATGATTATATTGTACGTACCGGTGGACAATGGGTTGAAGTGGTGCAATAAGTAATGAGTATTGAGTACAGAGTATTAAGTATTGAGAGTTTTGTAATGTCCCGGGTATGAAAAGAAAATAATATATCATTAAAAAACATATCCCCCTCCTTGGGAGGGGTTAGGGGAGGTCTTTTGATAAAGTACGAATACTATTTAAACCTGGTCAACTCTAATCAGGGAAATTCATGTTGGGTTATGAAGGGTTATTTTGTAGATAATTGAAGTTGCCCTTTACCTTTAAAATAAAAGCAATACTTCCTTTACAGCCTATGAAGTTTCTGAATAAGAGCAACTTTAGAATCTACATTAAATAATTGATATAATCTTTTTTGATAACTCTTAACAGTGTTGATGCTAATACAATGATTTTCTGCTGTTTTCTGATAGGATAAACCTGTGGCAAAAGCTTTTAGAATACTAAACTCACGATCTGATAAGGAGGTCTGATAGCTATCTTCAATATGTTTTTTTGATAAGGTGTTTTTTAAGGTTGCTGTTTGATGCTTGTATAGCGCGAGCTCAATATTCACCTTTAAAGCCGTCTCATTAAATGGCTTTAGGACATAACCGTATGGCAGTGTTTCTTTAACCCTTTCCAAGGTGGAAGCATCAGAAAGTGCTGTCAAAAATAAGAAGGGAATTTGGTAATTCTTATTTAAGGTTTTTGCAATGTCTATACCGGATTTACTACCTTTTATATTAATATCCAGAAGAATCAAATTTGGATTAGTAAATAAAATAGTGTCCATTACTTTATCGCCATTCATAACGATACCCGCAACAGTATACCCGAATAATTCTAATGTGGATTTAATTTCTTCCGCAATTAGAGCTTCATCCTCAACGATAAGAATTTTTATATCAGATTTATTCATTTTTGGATAGTTTATAGGAAGAAAAAGTAAAATTGATTTCGGTTCCTTGCTCACTATCAATTTTTAAATTGCCTTCCAGTTGTTCTGTTAATGCTCGTATTAGCCTATTTCCAAATGATTTGTGTGATATTTTGTTTGGGTCATATCCAATACCGTTATCCTTAACTTTTAAATGTAATAACCCTTTCTTCTCCTTTAGAGAAATATGTAATGATCCTTTTCGATCCTCCGGAAAAGCATATTTTAGGCTATTGGAAATTGTTTCATTGATAATAAGACCAAGAGGAACAAGGGTGTCTACATCGATATCTAAATTTTCTATATCTAAATGCAATTGAATTTTTTCTTCTGATATGGTGTATGTTGTGAATAACTCCTCACATAATTTCAACAAATAAGACTTAGCATTTACCCCTGTTAAGTTTTCTTTTTGGTAAAGATCCTGATGAATCAGTGCCATTGACCTTACCCTGCTTTTCCCCTCATTAATCGCCTTTATAGCCATTTCATTATCTATAGAACGACCTTGTAAGGTTAATAGGCTCGATACAAGTTGGAGATTATTTTTAACCCTATGATGAATTTCCCGTAAAAGAATATCTTTCTCATCCAGGGCTTTTGCCAATACTCTTTTTTGCTTTAAATACTTTTGAATGATTAAATACAAACCAACACAAAGTATAGAGACTAAAACTAAACCAATAGCACCGGAGAGTATTGTTTTGTTTTTCTGACTAATTATTTCTTTTGATATTTTATTTTCAAAGTTCAACAGGTCAATTTGGTTTTCTTGCTCAGCGCGATCAAATTTGGCATCTTTCTCTGTTATTTTGTCCAACATCTCTTTATTTAGAATGGAGTCGTTAATTTGTTTAAACGCTTTAAAATACTCCAGAGCCTTAGTATCATTCTTTTTGGCCTCGTATGCCTTTGATAAAATAGAGTATGCACTTTGCTGATGTGATAGAGACTGTGTTTCATTGCGGACTTCAAGAATTAATTCTGCCTGGTGAATTGCTTCATCGTACCGTTTTAATTCATAAAGAATTTCCGCCAGATTTACACGGGATTCAGCAATGTTGTAGGTACTTGGTAATTTTTCCCGAATCTCCAGAGCCGTTATATGATTTTCATAAGCTTCTTTTAACCGGCCTTGTTTTCTTTTAAGATACCCCATGAAGTCAAAATAGAATCCTAATCCCCATTGGGTATTAAGTAAGGAGTCTAGTTTCCCTTGTTTTTTTAGATGAAATTCCGCGGCGTCAAACTTGTCTTGTTCAATATACATTAAACCCAAATTGGCATGTACATTGGCCTGTCCCAGTGTATCGTTAATTTCTTCAAACATAGTTAAGGCTTCCTCATAACGGCTAATGGCTTTATCTTCTTGCCCGATATTAGAATAGAAAATTGCAAGGCCATTGGTGGCTCCTGCTAAATTTTTTTTGTCCCCTCTTGCTTTATGAATATCATATACTCCGAATAGGTAGTTTTGGGCCAGCTCATTGTAACCCATAAAAATGTTCATACTTCCCAGTTGGTTGGCTACAAAAGCTAGTTCAACGGAATCTTTGATGCGTTTATAATAATAATAGCAACTATCAAACTCCCTTATACTTCCTACGTAATTGCCCAACAATCTTTTTGCATAAGCCTGTAATTTTTTGGCTTTCATTAATTCGGCACTGTCCTTTCTGATGGTTGGCAGTTCCATCAATTTTTTGGTAAACACCGTGGTTTTTTCAACCGCTTCATCCAAAGAAATTTCAACCGCTTGCCAAAGCAATGCTATTTTTTCTATCTCTCTTGACTCGCTATTCAAAAGTCGTTCAATACTATCCAAAGACGTTTTTTGCGCTGTAACCTCAAAAGAATTAAGAGCGAACAGGAAATATACAAGAAGCAAATAAAGTGGAGTAGGCAATATTCTTCTCATTTGTAAACAGCTTTTTTAAACAAAGTCTTTAAACTTATTTGCCACAAGCCCTTGTAAGAACTATGATTATATGAAGCACAAATAATGGGGATTTCTAAATATAGAATTTTTGCGCAATAAATCATCAAGCATTCCATGTAAAATTGTTGTTAAGATTTTGAAATAATAGTTGTTGGTCCAATATAATTTCGTCGTTATTTTTATGTAGTTTTTATCTTGTTTTGATGATAGTGCTTGCCAATCTGAAAATCTATTTCCAAAAGATCCTTTGCAATGTTAAATAAGGTAAGATCTTGTTCTACCGTTAAGTGTACCAAGGAATTGAAATGATTGTATTCTTTATTCATCTAAAGAGTGAATTTATTAAACGTAGTTTTACTAAAACTATTTATTAACCACTCTACACATTGTCACGTGAGTTTTTAAGAAAAACATCCTCCATTATAGCTTTCTCCAGTTGGTCTTTTCCATCAAAACGAATATCAATTGTGAAGGCAGACTCTAACTTTTCTATAATTACATAAACAACAACATTAATAAAGAGGATTAGTGCTCCCCAAATGATCTGGTTAAAAAATAGTAAGCTTATTCCAAATAGTAAAAAAAGAAGAAAAACCAAAAGCCGATTGGTGAGCGATAATGTTCGTTTGTTTTTTTTGACCTCCCTGTCTTTTTTAATAGTACTAAGGTTAATTTTTTCTTGTGCCTGAAGAATTAGTGTTTTTTCCATTTTGTGTTCCCTTTTAGAATTAATACTTTTTCAAATATGAGGTTCTATTTGCTTAGAAAAAACACCCATTCGGGTGAAAAATTCTGAAAAAGGATTATTTAAGGTAGCACAGTGCTGCTAAAGCTTATGGCTAATAAGTGAGGGGTCTGTAAATAAAGGAATGACGTATCCCGAACCAAAAAATATAGAAACTAACAAGAAAAAAAGAGATAAGAACTTAGGAATTAGTCAACCGGTTCTCTGAGAACATAATTAAAGACAAGCGCACCAATCTCTTTAATAGGTTCATAGAGCTTAGAGCTGTCAAGGGTTTCCTGCTTTACAAAAGCAAAACTTCGGTTACTTCGTTCCATAAATATCAACAGCGCACCAAGGATGACGGCCACTTTTAAGGTGCCAAACAGACCGCCGGCAATCTTGTTTAGAAGCCCCAGCATAGCAAAATCCGCAATTTTGGTCAGGAATTTTCCGGCCAGGGAAACAATAATAACTATTAGGATAAAGGTGATCATAAAGGCAATAAGTTTCATATAGTTTTGATCCCATTGCATGTTTTCGGAAAGGTAATCTCCGGTAATATAGGAGAAATGAATGGCACCGTAAAGTCCGGCTATTAGCGCAATAATTGAGGCGACTTCTACAAACAGACCATTGCTAAGTCCTCTAAAAAGACCCCAAATAAGCATTAATCCCAAAATAATATCTAAAAAATTCATACGGTACAGTTTAAACAAATATAAAACTTTGATTTGTACCTTTGATTTTTTAGAAACAAGATGATTTTTTTGAACTTAAAATTCAACATTTAAAACTTAACACTTAAAATTTAAAACTTACAACTCAACATTTAAAATTAAACCATGTCAAGAGATTTACTGTTAAAAGAGCGTTGGGAAGTATTGGTAGAGAAATTATCAGCTCAATTTTCTGATGGGGATCCGTTGGATTTGGATGCCATTATTTACCTGGTGGGCGTTCAGGAATTAGGCCAATATCACAGAACCTACAAAAAGGACGAAAAGATAAACCTGATGCACATTGCCATATGCAGATTGTTGGAATCCTATGGGTATTATGAATTTGATTATTTTGATGAAGAAGGCTGGCCGCATTACATTATAAAAGAAGCTTTACCACCCCTAAAGGCAGGGGAACAATCGGTCTTGATGAAAGAGGCCATTGTGAGCTATTTTTTAGAAAAGGAGTATATAACGTAAGCATAACTCCGTTTAGCATTGTCGGTTTAATTACTAATCATGTGCTAGATACCTTTTTATGAACTTTAGGAATGGAGATGTTCGCCCCGAGGTGAATTGGGATGACCAATACGCAATTACAAATATTAAAATGTATAATACCTAAATCAACTATCCCCTATGACCCCAACAACCCCTTACTATGCCGTAATTTTCACCTCTGTTAGAACCGAAGGGGATCATGGTTATGGCGACATGGCAAACCAGATGGAAGCCCTAGCGAAACAGCAACCGGGTTTTTTAAGTGTCGAAAGCGCACGGGAAACGGTTGGCATTACAGTTAGTTATTGGGAAAGCCTCGATGCTATTGCAAAATGGAAAGCAAATACAGACCACCTCTTTGCGCAACGAAAAGGCCGCTCAGACTGGTATAAGCAGTATAAAGTTCGGATATGTTTGGTAGAACGGGAGTATGGGTTTGAACAATAAGCGTTTGGTGATATGGCGTAAGAAAGCGTTCGTCTTCCTTAAATCCCACCCAAAAAAAATCATCTTTTTTGTTATCCTTTCTACGGTATATTACTTCTGTCTCCCTACCCCCTTATTTAATTCGCCTACAGCAACGGTGGTAGAGAGTAGTCAGGGCACGCTTCTAGGAGCAAAAATTGCAGATGATGGACAATGGCGCTTTCCCGAAATCGACAGTGTTCCTAATAAATTTCAACACTGTGTTCTACAATTTGAGGATGCCCACTTTTACTATCACCCCGGTTTTAACCCCATTTCTATACTAAAAGCTTTAAGATCCAATTTCTCCGCCGGGAAAACAGTACGTGGAGGTAGCACCCTGACCCAACAAGTGATACGCCTATCGCGACACCAGAAAAGAAGAACATATCTGGAAAAAGGAGTAGAGCTTATTTTGGCGACACGACTGGAATTACGCTATTCGAAGTCCGAAATCTTAAAGTTATACGCTAGTCACGCTCCTTTTGGGGGCAATGTGGTTGGACTGGAGATGGCGGCATGGCGATATTTCGGCCTGCAACCGCACCAATTGTCCTGGGCAGAGGCGGCTACACTAGCCGTACTGCCCAATGCACCTAGTCTTATCTATCCCGGTAAAAATCAGGCAGAATTAAAGGAAAAGAGGGATCGTCTTTTAAAAAAATTGCTTCAAAATAAAATCATAGACCAAACAACTTACGATTTGGCACTATTGGAAACCTTACCACAAAAACCC
>JBGTEN010000154.1:0-18813 GCA_041747755.1 Arenibacter sp.
CATGGTGAGCTCTTTTCGGGCTTTGTCATAAAAATGACTTAACACCCGTTGCTTTAAATTATTGGCTTTCCCAACGTAAATGACCTCCTTGATTGCATTTTTAAAATAGTACACGCCCTCGGTTTCCGGTATTTTTTCAAATACTTCCTTGGGAAGCATGGGTGGTAAGATGGCTTGTCGCGAACGCCCGTTTAAAAAAGAAGCGAATACCCGATTATCGGTATCTAAATCTAACAATTGACTAAAAAGCTTTACGGTAGCTTCGGCATCACCCCGGGCACGATGCCTGTCGGTAATAAAAATGCCCTGCGAGACACACAAAGGTCCCAGACTATATGAAGATAAGTTGGGGATTAGTTTGCGGGACAAACGTACCGTGCAGAGTTTTTTCCGCTTAAAATCGAATCCCAGTTCTTTAAACTCCTTCTGAATCCCGTTATAATCAAAATTGACATTGTGGGCCACAAAAATAGTATCCTCGGTAAACTCTAATATCGCTTTGGCTACCTCGTAAAACTTGGGAGCTCGTTGCACCATGGCATTGGTAATCCCTGTGAGACTAGTGATAAATTGAGGGATATGACATTCGGGATTAATCAAGGTGGTGTACTCATCTACTACCCGTTCTCCATCGAACTTAAAAATGGCGATTTCGGTTATTTTCATTCCCGTATAGCCATTGCCGGTGGTTTCTATGTCGATGATGGAATACACTTGGTTACTTCTTTTTTGGACTTTGAAGATAGGAATAAAAAGGAGATCGATGATTGATTAATTTATTCTACCTCATCTTTGTCCTTTGCTGAACACACATTTTAATCTAATCAACTTTACCAAAAAAATCCATTTCATGTGAGTTAGACCAGAGTAAAATTGAAAATAATAAATTAAACTATACAAATGGATTAAACGTTTGAGAATACTTTCTGTTCATTTCTTTTGCCTGTCCAAAAGAAACGAACCAAAGAAAAAGACACTTTTCCGTAGGAATTTTTCAGCTAAAGCTGAAAACCGCCCGGCAAACTCTGCGTCGCTCCGAATACTCGTAGCTCCTGAATTTCAGAGCTTTGCTCGGACTATTCTTGCGGAAAAGGTAAAGACAACTTCTTAGGTTCAACTGATGTGAACTAACTCTATTGAATACTTATTGCTTTTTCCAAAATCTTTTGGTGGCTACCTTTTCCATATTTTTAAGCTCAAGGGTAATATTTTTATACTTAGCTGTTTCCTTGAATTCATTTATAATTTCATAAATGTCATTATGGATAAATTTCGCCTCGCTCCCATCTATAATCAGATGGTGATTTTTGGGAACATGATCCAGAAATAGCATAATATCGGCCTTATTCAAAAAGGTAGTTTCCTGAGCCAATTTCAATATGGTTTTAGTATCCGACTCTATAGTAAGCTTATCCTGAACGTAAGCATTTTTATAATTATCCCTAAGAACAAAAAATATAGCTACTGCTCCACCTACTAAAATACCGGTAATCAAATCGGTAAACATTACAACTAAGATGGTGATGATAAAGGGCAAAAACTGCTTTTTTCCTTGATTATAAATGTTTTTGTAGATGGCAACACTGGTTAATTTATAACCGACCACAAAGAGTACCGCCGCCAGCGATGCCAGGGGAATCATATTTAAAATAACCGGAATTGAAGCCACACAAATAAGCATGATAAGACCATGTGTTATGGTAGCTGTTTTGGTTCTACCTCCTGCATTAACATTGGCAGAAGTACGAACAATCACCGCCGTAACGGGCAAACCACCAATAAATCCGGCAACGATATTTCCAATTCCTTGAGCCTTAAGTTCTCTGTTGGTAGAGGTTCTTCTTTTGTAGGGGTCTAATTTATCTCCTGCCTCTGTACTTAACAAGGATTCCAAACTGGCAATAAACGCAATGCTCAATGCGATTTGATAGATTTCTAAATTGCCCAGATAGGAGAAATTAGGAAAGGAGAAGAAGCTTGCAAACTCGCCCAAAGAGCCTGCCACCGGTAGTTGGACCAAATGACTTTGGTTCAATGCGAATTGCGGAAAAGAAGAACTGAACAAAAGACTTAATAAGATACTTACAATTACCGCAGCCAAGGCCGATGGAAAAAACTTGAAGAAACCGTACTTCTTCAATACCGGTCTGTCCCACAATAAAATAATGGCAAGAGATACCAATGTAATTATAGTAACTCCGGGATGTATATTCCCAATAACATTTACTATTTCGGAAAAGGTATTGCTCCCGTCATTGTTCCAAAAACTTTCCAATCCCTGAAAAGTATCACTAACCCCAAAGGCATGGGGTATCTGCTTTAAAATCAAGATTAAGCCGATGGAAGCCAGAATACCTTTAATCATGGCATTGGGAAAGAAATACGCCACGGTACCAGCCCTTAAAAAACCGAGAATTATCTGAAATACTCCCGCAATAACTGTTGCCAGCAATACGGCATTAAAATCGCCCAGACTTTCAATGGCCATAAGGATAACCAAAGCCACACTGGCAGCAGGTCCACTAACGTTTACACTGGAATTACTGGCAATACCTACCACTATGCCCCCAACAATACCTGCTATAATTCCGGAAAATAAAGGTGCTCCTGATGCTAATGAAATACCTAAACAAAGGGGAAGTGCTATTAAAAACACCACTAATCCGGAAGATAAATCCGATACAAAATGCTTCTTTACAAAATCTAAGTTCTCCTTCATCGTTTGAATTTTAAAAGTTGCAAAAGTACTACTAATATGAACCTTTTAAAAATTTGCAGGTTCCTAAATGGTAAAGGCCAGCTGTCTATAAGGCATTTGCAAGCAACTGCTTACGGTTTGTCTGACTATTTTTTCTCTCCTGATGCGGAAATTTTTCTTTGCGAAGTTTTCATATCGGCATATCTGGGATCTTGTATATAATCTTGCTTTTGCATTTTAATGACCTCAATACTTAAAAACCCAAACTCGCTTACTACCTTACCATAAAACCGATAAATTCCTTTGCCCCGAAAGGTGTATTGTGCTGCCACAGGCGGGAAAAGAACCGTATCAAACACTTCGCCCTGCTGGTCTACCATGGTGGCAAACTGCATCCGTTTTCCCGTATGGGTGCGGGTACTTTTTACCGTTACCAGATAGCCATAAATATCGATATGCTTATTTAGGTATTTTTCCAAATCGGTACTACCCTTACTATTTTTAGGCGGTTCTTTTAGAAGGGAAAACGGACTACATAAGCAGAAGCCCAACAATTCCCATTGGGTAAACGCGGTTTCCAAATCCGTGCTGTAAAGTTGAGGAATCCGGTAATTTTGATGTTTGGGTGGAAACAGTTTGGGATGCTCTACCATCTTTCCCTTAGAGAGCAACAAATGTGCCTGCCACAACAACTCATATTTATTGACTTGGGTAAACCGAAAGGCATCTATCTGTATTAAAATGCTAATTTGTTCAATCGAAATAACCACCCGATCCAGAAAATCATCCAGAGAGATAAAATTCTCCCCTTTTTGACGTTCTCTTAAAATGCGCTCCATGACTCTGGTTTCCAGTTCTTTTAGGTACATAAATCCCAGATACACCTCCGTTCCATAAATGCGATTTACGATATCACTTTTATTGATACAAGGAGCATTAATAGTAGCGCCCAGCATCCGTGCCTCATGCACATAGAACTCGGAACTATAAAATCCGCCTCCGTTATTCAGAACAGCCACCATATATTCTAGCGGAAAATAGGCTCGTAGAAATAAGGTTTGGTAGCTTTCTACGGCATAGGAAGCGGAGTGCCCCTTGGCAAAGGCATAGCCCGCAAAGCTGGCTACCTGATTCCAGACTTCAAAAATAACCGTATCGGGATAGCCCTTTTTACGACAGTTTTCTACAAACTGATCTTGTACTTTTTGAAACTCTTCGCGGGAACGAAACTTCCCGCTCATTCCCCTTCGCAAGACATCAGCCTGCCCCAGATCGAGGTCGGCAAAATGATGCGCTACCTTAATTACATCTTCCTGATACACCATAACGCCGTAGGTTTCCGGCATGATATTTAACAATACCGGATGTGCCATTTTCTGTGCCCGTTCCGGATCTCTGTGGCGCAGAATATACTCTCGCATCATCCCGCTTTTTGCCACTCCGGGCCGAATAATGGAGCTGGCCGCCACCAATCCCAGATAGTTATCTACCTCCAGCTTTTTCAGCAGCATTCGCATGGCAGGCGATTCTACATAAAAGCAACCCATACACTGTGCGCTTTTTATAAGATTGTTGATACGGGGGTCTTTTTTAAATTTTTTGATGTCGTGGATATCAAAAGTTTCTACCGTATCGGGCTGGTTTTGTGCTATAATTTCAATGGCTTCTTTGATTTTAGCAAGGCCGCGCTGCCCCAGAATATCGAACTTAAAAAGGCCCACATCCTCCGCAATGACCATATCGAACTGAGTGGTGGCAAATCCTTTTGGGGGCAGATGGGTAGCAGAAAAATAATGGATGGACTTTTCGGTGATTAAAATCCCCCCGGCATGGATGCTAAGATAATTGGGCATACCGTTGAGGCGTTGGGCATATTTGAGTACTAAAAGCGAAATCTCATCCAAATCCGTAGGTTGGTAGCCCCCATCACAAAGTACATCTATCTCCTCTTTGGGAAGGCCGAATACTTTTCCCAACTCCCGCACGGCCCCATTATGCTGAAACGTAACATAGGTACCCAGAAGCGATACATTCGTGAAGCGGTTAAAAATATATTCCGTCATGGCTTCCCGGTCTTTCCATGAAAAATCGATATCAAAATCGGGCGGATTTACGCGGTACAGGTTGATGAAACGCTCAAAATACAAATCGAGTTCCATGGGATCCACATCGGTAATTCCCAATAAATACGCTACAATACTGTTAGCACCACTCCCCCGCCCAACATAGAAAAATTTTTGACTTCTGGCATAGGAAACAATATCCCAATTGATAAGGAAATAGGAAACAAAGCCTTTTTTCTTTATCAAGTCGAGTTCTTTTTGAAGTCGTTCTATAATTCCTTCGCCTCCCGAAACCTCAGGATCGGGATAACGGTAGGGCAATCCTTTTTGGCATAGCGCTTCTAAAAGTGAGGTATCTTCTTCCGGGTTCCCGGTGTAGGTCTGGAGGTTTTGCGGTTTTCGACCTTCAGAAAAATCGAACTCAATGTGGCAGGTATTCATCAACCGCTCTGTGTTTTCCAATATAAAACTATACTCGGAAAAAACGGCTGCCAGATTCTGAATCGGAAACATTTTTTCGTCTATATGGCCCTCTTCATCTTTGGGTAATAAGCTCAATAGCACATTATTGTCGATAGCGCGTAATAAGCGGTGAATATTAAAATCGCGCTTATTTCTAAAGGTAACAGGTTGCAATACCACCAATTTGTGCTTTAGAGCTACCAATCTGGAAAAGGGCAAGCGTCTTAAATCGGCTATAGAAATGCCTATAAACTCATGCTCTAGAAAAGCTGTTTGCTCATTTAGTACTACTTTTTCAAACGGATAAATAACATAAGCATCTTTAAACAAGGGGGCTTTAAACGGTATCTTTTTTTCCTGATGCAAGTGTTCGGAAAGAAAGGCGTTTAACTCGCGATATCCTTCATTATTCCTGGCAATACCCACAAAGCAGGGATCTACACCATTTCTAAAATCGATGCCTAAAATGGGTTTAATCCCAAACTCTGCTGCTTTTCGAACAAAATTAAGGCATGCAGAAGTATTATTGATGTCCGTTAACGCCAACTGTTTTACATGGTTTTCCTGCGCCAATTGCAGCAGCTCCACCTCAGAGAAGATGCCATAACGGAGACTGTAATAGGTGTGACAATTTAGGTACATTTTTAGTTGTTCGTTGATGGTTGTTGGTTCATGGCTTTATCAAACCAGAAACTTTAAACTTTAAACTAATTGTGGTTTCGACAAGCTCAACCACCGTATAATTGATATTTAAGTTTCAATTTCTAATTTCGTACTTCTAACTTCTAACTTCTATTTTCAGAAGACCTCCCCTAACCCCTCCCAAGGAGGGGAATAAAACAATTTCTGATTTCGGTACTGCTTTTTTTCAAAAGAATTCCATCAATCCCTCCTATACCTCGACAAGCACAAGTTCAAGCACAAAAATCAAACACAAATTCAATTATTTTTCTTTTATTGATGAACTCGTAAAACCAGAAACTTTTGACTTTTGACAAACCGTGGTTTCGACAAGCTCAACCACCGTATAATTGATATTTAAGTTTCAATTTCTAATTTCGTACTTCTAACTTCTATTTTCAGAAGACCTCCCCTAACCCCTCCCAAGGAGGGGAATAAAACAATTTCTGATTTCGGTACTGCTTTTTTTCAAAAGAATTCCATCAATCCCTCCCATACCTCGACAAGCGAAAAAATCAAACACAGACACTCATTTTTCGTAGCTAAATCACACCCCATCAACCATCAACGAACAACCAGTAGACTTGGAAAACCTGAAACCTGAAACTTTTTGACTTTCGACAACCCCACAATTCCCCCTTTGGGGGTTAGGGGGCTATTGTTTCCTATGCGCCAAAATAATGGGTGGTCCGCCATTGAACGGGTTATCCATTCTCCCTATGGTTTTTGCTCCCATGGCTGCGGCGCGTATAACGCTACGGTCGCCATAACGGTTACGGATATGGTCCAGCGCTGCGTATAAATTCAGTGCCTCTTCGGTATCTTCAAAAAGATTAATCTGGTAATTGCCCTGTACCAAATGACTAAAGCGAATGCCGATGAGTCGCACTAACAATCGTTTATTATAGAGTTGCTGAAACAACTCCAAAATCTTTGGGATTAAAATATGATCTGCACTGGTATAGGGAATTTTGAGTTGTTTGGAATAGGTATTGAAATCAGAATACCTCAGCTTTACGGTGATACAGGCTGTAAGCTTTTCTCCCCGTCGTAACTGATAGGCCAAATTTTCTGTCATGGCAATAAGGATTCCACGGAGCTTTACCACATCAATGGTATCTTTATCGAAGGTACGCTCTGTAGAAATGGATTTTCGCTCCGAAAAAGGGATGACAGGGGTGTTATCTATTCCGTTGGCCCGTTTCCAAATCACTGTGCCATTAACGCCCAGCACCCGTTGCATAAGGTCTATGGGCATTTCCTGAATGGCCTGTATTCTACGCAATCCTAAATTTCTTAAAGTTTGATAGGTTTTGTCGCCTACCATTGGTATTTTTTTGATGGATAGCGGTGCTAAAAAAGATTTCTCGTACCCCTGATCTATTTTAAGTTGATTGTTTGGTTTGGCCTCATTGGTGGCTACTTTGGAAACGACTTTGTTGACGGAAAGTCCAAAAGAAATAGGTAATCCGGTTTCTTTGCTAATCCTTTTCCGTAAGTTAGATGCATATTGGTAGCATCCAAAAAAGCGATCCATTCCGGAGAGGTCGGCGTAAAACTCATCGATGCTCGATTTTTCGAAAAGAGGCACATATTCTTTAATGATATCGGTTACCATATCGGAATGCTTGCTGTATGTACCGGCATTGCCGCGGATAACAGTGGCTTCCGGACAAAGTTCTTTAGCCATTTTCATGGGCATCCCTGAATGAATCCCAAAACCTCTGGTTTCGTAGCTGCAGGCGGCTACCACACCTCTATCGCTTATCCCACCTACCAGTATAGGTTTATGTTGTAGGCGACTATCTAGCAGTCGCTCTACAGACACGAAAAAAGTATCTAAATCCAAATGAAGAATGGTCTTATCCATAGCCTAAAAACAATAGGCTAATTTATGGAATATTTCCAATATTTTGGATTATTTCCTTTTTTTGTGTTGTTAAAACTTGGGGAAGCTTACTATTATATTCTAGTTAACAAAACTATTTTGGCATAGCCTGCAAATCAATATAAAAACCAATTCATGTCAGTTCGAGTGTCCCGCATTAGCGGGATGTATCGAGAACGGCTCTTTTACGTAAATCGCTCTCGATACAATTTTACTAAAAGTATTATATGAATTGACTTTGGTCTTTATTAGTGGTTTGGTATAATAGATGTTTAGAGTATATAACGTCTTTGTTCTTTTTTGCATTGCCCAAAAATGCATTGATATTAAGTTGATTAAACGGAAATATTCCCATATATGCATTCATGAATTCCTTTAAAAAACAATAGACCAGCTAATGAATAAAAGAATCAAAAAACGCTAGGCTGATTTTAAATTTCTACAAATCTAAGCCCTTTCTGCGGCCGCACCGCCCAGGCCGCTTTCACTAGCGTGAAATGCTCTATGGACGGCTTCCTTCTTCCTTAACAAAAAGACCTTGATTTGTAACGAAATTGAAAATAGGCCGGAACGGTTTTAAAGTATAGCCATAAATAGATTCAAGTTATGTTGTTTTTAGTCTATATACCGATGTAATAATAGATTCTTCCCCCGAATGCCCAAGGTCAGAATGGCAAAATTGAAGGGTCGGGGTCAGAATGACAAAATCGGCAGAACTACAAAATAAGAGGGCACACAATACTCATAAAACAGAAAAAACATGTTTTTATTTGCCTTCTACGGCATCAACCTCAACATAGTCCTTGGGTGTCTTTCTGTGCCAATATGAGGCTAAAACAGATCCCGTAATATTCATAAAGGGTCCAAACACGGCAGCGGCCAAGCCCATAGTAGCTATTTTTCCCAAAGAATTTGCTATTCCCGAAGCGAGTCCGGCATTTTGCATTCCCACTTCTATAGCAATAGTCCGGGCATCACTCTCGCTCATTTTAAACAACCGGCCAAACCAGTAGCCTAAAAAATAACCAAAAGTATTATGCACCAGAACAATCAACATAAGAATACCACCTATTTCCAAAAGGCTATCCCTTCCTGCTGCAGTAATGATGGTTATAATTAAGCCAATTCCCAGCATAGATATTATGGGCATGGCTTTATCTAACCATTTCGCCTTGTTTCCTACCAATTTATTAAAAAGTAAACCTGCCCCAATCGGGATGATAATCATTTGAACAATAGTCCACATCATATCCAAAACATTAATTTCGATAAACTCCCCCGCTAAAAATTTCATTAATAAGGGCGTAACAAAAGGGGCCAAAAGGGTAGACATAGCGGTAATGGTAATAGAGAGTGCCAAATTAGCTTTGGCCAAATATGCCATGACGTTAGAGGCTACTCCACTGGGAGAACAACCAATTAAGACGATCCCGGCTGCAATTTCAGGAGGAAAGCCGCTAAATTTAGCTAAGGCAAGTCCCATAAAAGGCATAATCCCCAATTGGGCGGCAACCCCAATTAAAACTCCTTTAGGTGCCTTAAAAATCCCGGCAAAATCTTTGATGCTCATCGAAGTTCCCATGCCGAACATGATTACTTGGATAAGGGGTATAATCAGTGCTGTAAGTTTGAAATCTCCTATTTGAGTAAAATATTGCGGGTAATATAATGCCAAGGTGACGCCCGCAAATATCATGGTGGTAAACACATAACCACTAAGCGATTTGTAGCCACTAAACCCGAACGCTAGTAAAGCAAAAATGCCTAAAATAAGAAGTCCGGCATCTGCCATATTTCCAGTAAATAATAGAACTAAAACTACTATAACTAATAGCAAAGCAAGACCAAAGGAAATGGTATAAATATTTAATTTTTTCAAAATGGTATTCTTTTAAATCGATGAATGCTTTTATTTTTAACAGTAGAACTTGTAACCCCTTTTCCGGATTACAATTTGTAGGCTTGTCTTACCAAAAGTTTCCAAGACCCGTCTTGCGCTTTTTTGTATATCTGTACATTTCCAATTTTTATGGCTACAGGTGCACCATCGCGGGTTGCATCTGCAGTTAAAATATGTCGAATTACAGCAGTGTCGCCGTCCAGCACAATGGTTTGTTCGGGTGTACTAATGGACAGGAAATGAAATGGTCCATTCATAATATCATCTATAAACTCTGCCTTATTCTGAATTAGTCCACTGGAATGCCCATAGCTGAGTTGATCTGAACATAACTGTTCTAATGCCGCCCTATCTCTGGCAATCATAGCTTTATTGAATGCTGTTACTACTTCATCAATTTCATCGTCGTTTACCGGTGAGAAAAGTGCTAATTCTTCAGCCTTATGATTCACTTCTTCTCTCCCCTGTTTACATCCCAAAAAGGATAGTATAAAGAAAACCAGTACCATTTTCGTAACTTGTTTCATGCTCAACTTGTTTTAGGTTTTAAAATAGATTCCCAATTTTGGAAAATTACCAGGTACGCTTGCTCAATACCTTGTCCAGCTCCTCGCTGGTCATGGTGCCCAGCTCGGGATGTGCTGCTAACCATGTTAAAAAATCCTTTTTTAGTTTTGGCGTCCATTGGCTATCTATCTCTCCGGTAGCGTATTGCTTTGTCTTTATCATTTCAAACCCGAATTCATCTTTTAAGGCAACAAATTCGGAGGTACTTACCACTTGATCCGCCAAATGAGCCGGAATAAAAAGAACGCCTTCTTCTTTAGCTAAAACCAAATCTCCGGGCATTACGATAGCCTGTCCAATTCGAATGGGTGTATTGAGTCCCATTAATACCATCTCTTCTAAAAAGGAGGGGTGAAAATCGCGCACAAAAGCATTAAAACCTTCTATTTGCCCAATCGCTTCCAGGTCGCGCGCACTTCCATTAAAAACTACGCCATTCCCGGACTTGTTATAAATGGAAGTAGCCAGAGTTGCCCCGATTAAGGTGCCGGCATCGATTTTTCCAAAACCGTCGGCTACATAAACATCTCCTTGGGAGAGCATATCTATAGGCCATGAATTGGTATTTCCTTTTCTACCTTGAGCCTCAACGCCTCGTGTCTTGATGTTTTTTTCAACATCAGGTCTGCTGGGCATAAAAGAAGCCGTAAGGGCGCGACCCACTACAGGTACTGTATTGTGTACCCTTTTCCAATTTCCTTCAAATTGATTGGTATAGCCCTCATTTTTTAGAACCGTCCAGGCGTCATCTATCCCAATCTTTTTTGCTCTTTCCAGCAGGTTATCAGGAATCTTAGGTCGACCGTCAGCAAAACGTTCTCCCTTCCATTCAGAAGTTAAAAAAATAAGTTCCTCCTTTGGAATAGTTTGTGAAACAACATGAAAAGTGGCGAAACAAGTGAAGAGTAAAATGGTAAAACAAAACTTCATGCTACTGGGTTTTAATATTCTAATTTAGGTATTAGTTATTCTCTTTGGCTAGATATTTCTCTATGTCTTCCAAGGATACAGCCAAAGGTTTAGGGTACTTTCTTATCCATGCCCGGTATTCGTTTTTGATTTTCTCGGACCAATCTCCATGTATTTCTCCACTGGGATACTTTCCTTCTTGTAAAAGCACCCGTTCAAACTCGTCACGAAGGGCAGTTAATTCGGAAGCTGAAACCAAGCCCTCTACCAAATGTGCCGGAATAAAAACAACTCCATATTCGTTAGCAAATGCCACATCTCCAGGGAGTACCGTAACCACACCTATACGTATGGGCGCATTAATGGAAGTGGGTGTCATATCTTTAATATAAGAAGGATGTTGGCCCTTAACCCAGGCATTAAAACCTTCCGTGTCCTTAAGTTCCTGCATATCACGAACTGAACCGTAGAAAATAACCCCATTACCGGTTTTTCCATATATAGCATTACCCAAACTGGAACCAATTAAGGTTCCATCCTTCATTTTGCCATAGCCATCAGCGACATAAATATCGCCCTTAGTTAAGATATCAATAGGCCAAATATTGATGCCTCCTTTTTGGGATCGTCCTTCTGCCTTACCTTGTGCGCGCACCAGACTATCCAAATCGGGTCGTGTTGGCATAAATTGGGCTGTAACTACTCTACCCGTCATGGTTTCTCCCGGTTTAAGAATGAGCCAATCTTGTTCTACCTGATTGTTATACCCTTTACGTCCGAGATATCCCCAAATTTGCTCTAAGGTGGCATTCTTTAGACGCTCTAACACAATGTCCGGCACTTTAGGACGGCCATCGGGAAAGCGTTCTCCTTTCCATTGTGAGGTTAGTGTTTTAACGTACTCAGGAGAGGATCCTACTTGTTGTGCTATACCACTAAAAATACTCAAGACCCAAATGCCGATTACAATTAGCTTTTTAAAATATCCAGCGCTTTTTTTTATTTTAATCATTGTTAAAATGTATCAGAACGAAGACTATCAAGTCTTTCTTTTTTATTAAAAATAGGACTTTATCACCACTTATTTAAAAAAAGGTACATCTTTATCAGCGTATTTTTTCAATCCTTCTTCATTGATTTCAACTCCAATTCCGGGTTTATTGGAAAGGGTAATAAATCCGTTTTCAACCATAGGACCATCAAAAGTTACAATTTCCTTATACATCGGGTTTTTGTGAAAATAAATTTGCCATTCCAAAATCATAAAATTGGGTACTGAGGCGCATACATGGCAGGCTGCCATGGCCCCCAAATAAGAAGCGACCATGTGAGGCGCAAAAGGCACGTAATATAAATTGGCCAAATTGGCTATTCGCTGACCTTCTCCCAAGCCTCCCGCCTTCTGTAAATCGGGCATAATAATATCTACAGCACCTTTTTCCAAAAGAGGTCTAAAACCGTGTGCCAGGTAATGATTCTCTCCGGCACATATTGGAGTGCTGGTAGAGTCGGTTATTTTCTTATACGCGTCTACGTTTTCTGCCGGAATAGGCTCTTCTAACCACATCATGTTAAGTGGCTCCAGAATTTTAGCCACCTTTTCACCTGTAATGGCATCATATCTACCGTGCATATCCGCGCAGATATCGATGTTGGGGCCTACCTCTTCTCTGGTAGCCGCCATTTGATCGTACATCCTTTGAATTTCGGCCGGACTAGCCGTCCAGTTATATCTGTCATATTTATTAGGATCGTTGCCCTGATCCAAATCAAATTTTACTGCTGTAAAGCCCATATCAACCGCCTCTCTGGCACTAGCGGCAAAATCAGCAGGTTGTGGCAGTCTGTTTTGATAAAGCGCTGTGTCCATGTAAACGCGAAGCTTATCCCTAAATTTACCACCCAATAATTGATATACCGGTAACCCAAGTGCTTTTCCGGCCAAATCCCATAAAGCTGTTTCTACTGCAGTAAGAACGGTTATAAACATACCCGACTGGGCACCTTCAAAAAATCCGGATCTTCTAATATCTTCGAACAGCATGTGCACATTTAATGGATTTTTGCCTTCTAATCGTCTCCCAAACATTTTGACCAAATGATAGGTTCCCGGAGTAGCATCTACACCTTCACCGTGTCCAACGATATCCTGATTACTATATATTTTTACAAATAAACTGTGCCCACCCCGAATATAGCCACACTTAATATCAGTGATTTTTAAATCGGATGGAGCTGATAGTTTTGGGGTTCTATCAATAGCTTTTTCATAGCCTTTAGCATAATTTGCAAATGGCAAAGAGGCCATGGCAGCCGTTGCTACTGTTTTGGATAGGAAATCTCTTCTGGAATTTTTCATGTTTTTTGTTTAAGTATTACCAAGTACGGGTTTTTAATAATTCTTGTATTTGTTCCTTAGACACAGGAAGTTCATCAATATGCTCATTTAGCCACTGCGAAAAATCCTTTTCAATCTCATCAGACCAGCGCATATCGATTTGTCCTGGGGTATATTTTTGTTCTCGGAGTCTTAAATGACCAAACATGTCTCTAAGACGAACCACTTCTGAGGTTTGAGCCACTTTTTCTGCCAAATGTGGGGGAATGAACATGACGCCTCCATCACGACCGAGCACAACATCACCGGGCATCACTGTAGCCATTCCGATTCGGGTTGGTGTGTTGATACCTACTAGCGTGGTGTTAAGCTGACCATCGGGGTTATTTAAATGATGAGAAGGATGATAGGTTCGAAAGAAAGAAGTAAATGATCCAATGTCTTTAAGACCATTTATGTCTCTAATAGCTCCGTTATACACGATTCCATTTCCCGATTTTGTATAAATTGAGTTTCCTAAATTATCTCCAATAGTTGGGCCGTCCAGGTGTGCGCCAAATTGATCTACCACATACACATCCCCTTTAACAAGCATATCAATAGGCCATGCGTTCTGTGATTGAACCCTGCCATCTTTTGTATGTCCCTTATCATCTATGACCCGATGGATATCCGGTCTCCCCGGCATGAACGTAGCCGTTACTGCACGACCTACCAAAACACTATCCGGATTAATTGTTTGCCAATTTTCATCGTATTGATATTTAAAATTGGCCCCTTTTAAAACCGCCCATGCTTCTTCTAAAGTTACCTTTTTCATGCGTTTTAAAACGTCATCTGCAACCTTTGGCCTTCCATCACTAAATCGCTCTCCTTTCCATTCAGGAGTTAAAAAAATAAGCTTTTCTTTACTAATTTGCTGGGCTGAAAGGGTTAAATTAAATCCCAGCACAACGATTAAAATAATTCTAAATTTCCACATATCTCTGTTGTAATTAATTATTAAATCTGATTAAAATGGAAGAGCAAACCCGAATTATAATTCGGGATGTTCTTCCTAAAACTAAGCTAACTCAAACACAAGTATTCATTTTACAGGTTGAGACCTAACTATAGGTTCTATCATGGGATCGGAGTTCGTCCCATTCCTTTGTTGGGGCAAAAAAGGTTTTATCTCGCTTGTCCAAATGTTCCTTTACCACATCTAAGTTTAACTCAATCCCAAGTCCCGGAGCGGTGAGCGGTACCGGAGCAAAACCCATATCAATCATTTTACCACCACCGGTCATAGTTACCATATCTTCCCACCAGGGAATGTCTACCGAATGATGCTCTAAGGCTAAGAAATTCTGAGTGGCAGCGGCACAATGTACGTTAGCCATAAAGGAAACCGGTGTTCCGGCCTGATGCATGGCCATGGCGATTCCGAACTCCTCGGCATAATCTCCTATTCTTTTTGTTTCTAAAAGTCCACCGGAAGATGCCAAATCCGGATGCACAATATCAACTGATCGATTATGAATCAGGGGTTTAAAATTTTCAAGAAAATGAATATCTTCCCCGGTTGTAGTTGGTGTTTCTATAGCATCTGATATGGTTTTCCATTGTTCGGTATACTGCCACGGTACCATATCTTCGAGCCAAGCCAACCTATATTTATCTAGGGCTTTCGCAAGACGAATACCGTTGTTCATATCGAAATGTCCATAGTGGTCTGTTGAAATCGGAATTTCATACCCTACCATATTGCGGACGTTTTCAACTATTTGCTGCAAATGTTCTAATCCCTTTTCGGTAATCTGTATTTGGGTAAAGGGATGCGCAGTATTGCCATAAGACATAAAATTCCTTTGGTCTCCCCATTGACTAAGTCGACCATTTGCGTCTTCCCAAAATTTACCATTTACTATCGTGTCGGGAATCCCTCTCAATGATGCAATGGAGACATCCATTTTTAACCAGGTATACCCTTGTTCTTTTATGCGGTAATTTATAAGTTCCTGTTGTTTTGAAGCATCTGAAGGTTCCGGAGTATCTGCATACAAGCGCACTTTATCCCGGTATCTACCCCCCAATAACTGCCAAGCGGGCACATCGTAAGCTTTTCCGCAGATATCCCACAAAGCCATTTCTACTGCACAGACCCCACCGGCCTGTCGTGCAGGTCCCCCAAATTGTTTGATGCTTTTAAAAATCATCTCCACATTACAAGGGTTCTTTCCAAGAATTCTGCTTTTCAACATTAGGGCGTAGCGCACATCTGCTGCATCCCGAACTTCACCGAGGCCATATATACCCTGATTGGTATCTATACGAATGATAGCTGTGCCTCCCATTACTGCGGTTAGTGCGTACCGCATATCGGTTATCTTAAGCTCGGAAGGGGCTGAGGAACGCTTTACTTTTGATGTGGTTTCAGAAATTTTATCTTCAAAGGAATAGCCCATAAGACTGGATAAACCAATCCCACCTAAGGCGGTTTTCTTTAGAAAGTTTCTTCTGTTGTCAGTTGTGTTGGGACTGTCAATTTCGGATTGTCTCGATACTTTGTATTCTAGCTCTTCGGTTTTGCTTTTTGTAATTAATTCCTTTAATACGTTTTTCATTGGTCTGAATTTTTAACGTTTATATTTAAATTACAATATAAAGCATTTTGGGCTAATAATGAATTGGTATTAAGCCATCCTATTCTACTTCTGAGACCCTAATTTCCCCTGTAAAAACAATCGGCTGAAAATGAAATACGGATTCACCGTGATAACGCTATCTTTAAAAGGGATAATGTCGTTTCACAGTAAATCCAGATTTCGGTAATCTCCTGATGCCTAATTTTAAAACTGACTTTTAAATCTATTTAAATTTTAGATGAACAATCCCGAATAATGGTATTCGGGATGTTCTTCCTAAAACTAAACAAACTCAAATAACTATTTTCGCCTATTGTACTCAATTCGATTCGATTTAAAATTGAATACCATAAAAAAGGCAACATATTTTATTTCACTTCATGATTCCTATAATTAGGAATTATAAACAGCTCTTTTAAACTAGAGCTTCTTAAGACACGCTAGTCTTTACTTACTTATAAGTTTTCTTGAGCTACACATGCGTTTGTTAAAAACTACTTTAGCCCGAAAGAAATTATATTAAGGTACATCCCAAAATACTCTGGACGTTAAATTATCTCCTCCAATGGCAGAGGCAGCGGCGGCATAGTTTACTGCATTTGAAGAAGATTCATAATCCGGATAAGACATTCTTCTGGCGAATCCACCTGCCAGTCTATCATTATAAAGATTAGGACTTAAGGCTGGATACCCACTTCTTCTAAAATTTGAAAATGCTTCTGTCCCGTTTCTAATATTTACAATCCAATATTGCGTATTAATAAGCTCCAATGCATTAGCGCCATTAAATACAACTCCGGGCTCCGCAAGATATGCTGTGATTTCTGAGTTGGGTATAGGTTCCGTATTGGGGTAAAGCGCGTATGCCTGAATATCTGCAATTATCCCATTTTCGTAATATTCTTGTACAGAACCACTTACCCAGCCTCTTTGAGCAGCTTCTGCAAGAAGTAAGGAAGTTTGTGAATAGGTAATCCAGAACACCGGAGCCGCGGGAGAAGCCACTGAAAATATATTGATTTGACTGTAATTAAGTCCATTTCCGCGAGGCCCCCTGTGATTTACCAAATCCTCAGCAAGAACCCCATTATCTACTGCTATGGGCACGCCAAACTGGTTGTCCAAATCGGTATCCGGATCGGTATCATTCTGTACTGCACCAGGGTTTTCAAAAGTGGCAATAATATATTTCCCCCGGGGGTCATTGGTAGATTTCAGCTGATCTACAAAAGGCTCTGCAGCATAATTAAACTGTGAGAAGTTTCGCAGGTTGTTGTTTACATCATACACATAGGTTGTTCCATCATACTTAACGTATACATTGTCATCATTGGAGGTCATTACACCTCCGGCAAATGCTTCTGATACTATTTGCTGTGCCCTTGATGGATTGCTCTTAGAGTACCGCATTCCCAATCTCAGTAATAAAGAATTCCCTAGTTTTCGCCACTGTGATACTTGAGCTGTTGCGTTTCCAGTAGGGCTCTGGCTGTTACTGCCAAAAAAGAGGTCCTCGGCAACATAGTCGGCACCTGGATTCAAAGCAGCCAATGCCCCTGTGATTTCAGCATATAAATCATCATAGATAACTGCGTCATCATCATAAACAGGATAATAAATTACATCGCTTACTGCCCTTCCTGCCTCAAAATAGGGTACATCTGCATAAGTATCTACCAAGCCCATGAACACTTGGGCTTTCCAAATACGAATCATGCTGCGGAGGTTAACACGGTCTGTATCCTCTCCAAGTAAGGATAAAGCCTGCATCATGTTTCTAATTACGTTAGGATAGGACTGATCCCATTTAGGATTACTTACCCCATCAATATCTTCATTGAAGTTAAAGCCTAAGGTCGCCCCTTGATTATAAGGGTTTACAAATTGCTGCACAATGGTATGCTCTGCCTCCCATGTTCCTAGGTGTGTACGCTGTGCTCCCGCAAATAAAAGGGCTGGGTCTATTGCTGTAACTGCATAGGGATCTGTGTTTATCTCTATGAAATCTGTATCGCAGCCTCCAATACCAAAGAGAATGAGGCCTAAAAGTATATATTGTTTTATGAACTTCATGATCTTAGAATTTAACATTTAATGTAAAATTGAAATTACGGGTTGTAGGTAAGGCTGAATTTTCGTACCCAGCCCTAAAATCACCAGAAGACTGGATGGCTTCCGGATCTAACCCCGGAAGGTCCTTATAGAGAATTGCCACATTTCTACAAGCGGCCGATAAGGTAAGGTCCTTGATAAAGGTCATGTCGGACATTTTACGCAGAGCATTCATCAAATTATACGTTACCGAAATATTTCTCAATTTCACAAAATCCGATTTAAAAGTAAAAGGATCACCTATTTGAAGGTTTCTGTAATCTGCATAGAATCCTTGAAGATTGGTAACTGCTGTAGTATTGGGCTGACCTGTGTTTTCATTGACCCCTGGGAAAACAATACCATTCTCACCCTCTCTTCTTCCATCAAGAGACAAAATAGAATGACCTTGTCTTGTAAGATTTAAGTGCGTAGAAGAAAGTACCGTACCCCCAAACTTATAGTCCAAGTGTACCCCTAGGGTTACATTTTTGTAGGTGAAATTATTGAACCAACCTCCAACATGTTTAGGGATTGAGCTTCCAACAGGTATAAAACCATTTCCGACAGGTCCTCCTGTAGAGGCACG
>JBGTEN010000155.1:0-18825 GCA_041747755.1 Arenibacter sp.
GATGAAAACAGGGTTCCGGAAGAACTTACCTGGTCTGCGCAAGATGGAGGCATAGTAAATGAAAAGGCAAAAGCAATGCTTTTATCCGTTTGGGATAGTAAAAATAGGGAATCCTTAAAAATAGATTTGTGGACAAAAGATATGCCCGTAGATGAAATGAAAATTTTCTTTCATCAAACCTTGTTGGCTATGTCAGATACCTTTATGAAAGCTACTCAAGATGAAAAAATGACCGCTACTATGAAAGACTTCTGTGCCTATTTTGCAGAAAAACTGGAGTTGAAGTAAGTTAAGGAGTCTAACTTTCTTTGGGTTTTTAAGGGGAATTATAGGTTAAGTTTAAAAGTACTTTTAAATACCGCATGAAATTCATAAATTTAAAAAAAGGAAGTTATGAGTGGTGCAGGGCACATGTTACATGCTATTAAGAGTTTAAAGTTAAACCGTGATTTGCTCAAATCCCATAGGCATAAAAATAAAAAAGGCTCAAGTGGAAAAAGTACTGGAACAACTAAGGTTGTTTTTAAAACAGTTAGCCCCAAAGAATTAAATAAAATTAAGGAAGATATCCGTAATCAAGCCAAGAAATCAAAACAACAAGAATTGATTGTATTAATTTTTGTATTAGTGGGTTTTGGTTTGTTCCTAATTTGGTTATTTAGTTAAAGAATTTTACAGATCAAATGGATATGCCTAAAAGCAACCTTTTTCCCAAATTAATTTTTATTTATAATGCTAATTCAGGGAAACTAAATTCCCTCTTAGATAGTGCTCATAAAGTTTTGAGTCCGGCTACGTACAACTGCCATCTTTGCGCTATTACTTTTGGGGTATTAACTGAAAATACTGTTTGGAAGAAGTTCAGAGAACAAAGTGCAGCAGAACTTCTCTTTCTACACAAAGATGAGTTTATAAAACATTATGCTTCCAAATTTGGACATAAATTTACCTTTCCAATTATACTGGCAGAAAGCAATCATGACCTTGAAGTTTTTGTGGGAACTCAGGAATTGAAAACCGTTGAAAATTCTGAAGAATTGGTACAATTAATTACCAAGAGACTTACCCAGTAAAGGGAAGGAAACATTAGAAATTGGACTTGGTGTCCTTGAAAAATGTTTCGTTAAGACCATCAATGAAAAGCAGTAATTCCTCTTTTCCTGCTCCGTTAGAAGATGAGGTTATAAAATAAGTGGGTGCCTCTTCCCAAATTCCCGTTAATAAAGTATTTATATATTTAGTAATATGATCTTCAATGACTTTTGGTTTCAACTTGTCTGCTTTGGTGAAAACAATGCAAAAAGGAATTTCATTGGTTCCCATCCACTCCATAAACTCCAAATCAATTTTTTGAGGTTCGTGCCGAATATCAATAAGCACAAAAGCGCATAGTAATTGCTCCCTTTTTTTAAAATAATCGGTGATGTATTTTTGAAAGGTACTTTTACTTTTTTTAGAGACTCTGGCATAACCATAGCCAGGTAAATCTACCAAAAACCAATTGTCGTTAATTTTAAAATGGTTTATAAGTTGTGTTTTTCCCGGTCTGCCTGAAGTTTTGGCAAGATTTTTTCGGTCCGTTAGCATATTAATTAAGGAAGACTTTCCAACATTAGACCTGCCTATAAAGGCATATTCCGCTAAGGGCTCCTTAGGGCAACTGGCCACATTGGAATTACTCATTACAAAGGTAGCCGACTTAATTTTCATGTGCTTTTCTTTAGAAATTGTGATTTTCTAACCACGTGTCTAGAATGGCATTAAACTTTTTTGGATGCTCCATCATTGGAGCATGACCGCATTTTTTTATCCAAAAAAGCTCGGAATTAGGCAGGAGATTATGAAACTCTTCAGCAACGTTAGGTGGTGTTACTTTGTCATTTTTTCCCCATATGATGCAGGTCGGGGTATGCATGTGGGGAAGATCTTTAGACATATTATGCCGAATGGCGCTTTTAGCAATAGCTAAGGTTTTTACCAGTTTTAATCTATTATTTACAGTTTCGTAGACTTCATCTACAATTTCTTTGGTAGCTATCTCGGGATCGTAAAACACGTCCTGAGCTTTCTTTTTAATAAATTCATAGTCCCCTCGTTTGGGATATCCATCGCCCATAGCGCTTTCATATAACCCGGAGCTTCCCGTAATCACTAAGGCCTTTACTTTTTTCGGATACAATTTTGTGTGTAACAGGCCTACGTGACCGCCCAAGGAATTTCCCAATAAAATAACATTTTCCAGCCTTTTATGAGTAATAAAGCCCTCTACAAATTTGGCAAAACTCTTAACATTGGTGCGGAGAAGAGGCAAATCATAAATGGGGAGTTCCGGAATGAGGACTCTATATCCTTTTTTAGGATAATGTTTTAAAACACCATTAAAATTTCCTAATCCACCCATCAATCCATGCAAAACAATGATTGGGGTACCTTCACCGGATTCTGTATACCTGTACTTTCCTTCAGTAACAATCTTTTTTTTCATCAAGGATAAATTCTTGTCTCAAGGCGCAAATATAGGTATTTCCTGCTACAACGGTAGTTGGTTAAATAAACAGTTCAATATTTTATGGTTCACGGATTTATGTCCCTTTAAGAAAAGGCTAACTAAAGATTTTAAGCTCTTAAAATAGAGTATTTGCCTAAAATGTCGAAATTTTATCAACAAAGTGGTAGAGACTGGTAAAATGTGGTAATAATTTCTATATATTTGAGTTTAAATACAAAACAGAACTAAGAAGGGTGATTAATTTCATAGGGACATATGATTGTAGAGTAGATTCTAAAGGACGGGTTATGCTGCCTGTTGCCCTTAAGAATCAAATGTCTCCTGTCTTGAATAGCGGTTTTATAATAAAAAGGTCAGTTTTTCATCCATGTTTGGAACTCTATCCCATGGAGGAGTGGAATGTTCTTATGGAGAAGATGAATAAGAAAAACCGATTTAAGAAGAAGAATAATGATTTTATAAGACGTTTTTCTGCTGGAGTGAAAGTGGTAGAGATTGATGTAACCGGGCGACTGCTGATTCCGAAGAATTTGGTTGATGTAGCAGGGATTACTAAAGATGTGGTTTTGAGTTCCGCAATTAATATCATAGAAATCTGGGATAAGGATAATTATGAGAAGGTGATTGATGAAACTGCTGAGAATTTTGGAGACCTAGCTGAAGAAGTAATGGGAGATGATGGGGATGAGTTATCATAATCCCGTATTGTTGAAGGAGTCCGTAGATGGACTCAACATAAAGGAAGACGGGGTATATGTGGATGTAACATTTGGTGGTGGAGGTCACTCTAAGGAAATTTTGAAAAGGCTGGGTTCAAGGGGCAAATTATTAGCATTTGATCAGGATGAAGATGCCTTGGAAAATCGTATTGAAGATGATAGGTTTCAGTTAATTAATGAGAATTTCAGATATATATCACAGTTTTTAAAGTTCTATGGCATTCGAAAAGTAGACGGAATTTTAGCAGATTTCGGTGTTTCCTCCCATCAATTTGATATGGCAGAACGTGGATTTTCTACACGGTTTGATGCAGCTTTGGATATGAGAATGAGTAAACGCACCAATATATCTGCTTTTGAAGTGGTAAATGATTATGCTTTTGAAGATTTAAGCAGGGTATTGTTTCACTATGGCGATTTAAGAAATGCCAATGCGATTGCAAAAGCAATAATCGCTTCCAGAGAGCAAAATTTGTTAAAAACCACAGAGCAATTGAAAGAAGTTCTTAAGCCGTTTTTACCGAACGGTAGAGAGCACAAGGTACTGGCGCAAGTTTATCAAGCCGTTCGAATAGAGGTGAATCAGGAAGTGCAGGCAATCAAGGAATTTCTGGACCAAACAACGCAGCTCCTAGTTCCGGGAGGAAGATTAAGTATCATCAGCTATCATTCATTGGAAGATAGATTGGTAAAAAGGTTTATGATAACAGGAAAGTTTGAAGGTGAACCGGATAAGGATTTTTATGGGAACAGCAATGTGCCCTTTAGAAAAGTGGGCAATTTGGTGGTTCCCTCTAAAATGGAGGTAAAAACAAATAACAGGGCTCGCAGTGCTAAGTTAAGAATAGCAGAGCGAACAGCTTAAGATAAGGTTAAACTGCTTTAAGTAGAAATATAATAAAATGAGAGAAAGTATTATAGACATATTAAAAGGTAAGTTTTTGGTAAGTGGTGATGCTCCCAAAAATTGGCTTTTCATCATTTTTGCCTCTTTCCTGGCTACTGTAATGATTGCAAGTTCTCATAGTGCTGATGTTAAAGTACATCGTATTGCTGCTTTAAATGAAGAGGTAAAGGAGCTTAGAAGTCAGTTTGTAGATATGCGGTCAGACATGCAACGCTTAAAATTAGAGTCAACCATCTTACAAACAGTTGAAGAAGTTGGCTTACATCCATCTGAAACACCACCAAAAAAAATAAAGATTAAGCACCAAGAGTAATGGCCAATAGAGAAAAGAACATATTAACCCGTATGTATTTTGTAGCAGGTTTCCTGTTTCTCTTTGCCGTTGCCGTAATGGTAAAACTGGTGGCAATCCAACTAGTTGATGGCGATAAGTATAGACAACTAGCCTTGGACAGAACTGAAAAGTTGTTTACTATAGCTCCCAACAGAGGAAATTTATATTCAGATGACGGTAGTTTATTGGCTACTTCCGTCTCCAAATACACTATCAGATTTGATGCTCTTACCGTTGCAAACAGGGATTTTGAAGCTAATGTAGTACCTCTTTCCGATGGTCTTTCTAAATTATTTGGACAATCCTCAGCGCATTATCAACAGTTATTTCGAAAAGCGAAAATTAATGAGAACCGCTATACTTTAGTAGCAAGGGATATTGATTATTCAGACTATATACGGGTTAAAGAGTTACCGCTGTTCAATAAAGGACCCTATAAAGGCGGTTTAATTGTTGAACAAAGGACGGTTCGAGAGCATCCTTTGGGTAAAATAGCAGAACGAAGCGTTGGTTACGAAAGAGTGGATGAAAACGGCTATTATACCCGAGTTGGACTAGAGGGCGCTTTTGGACAATATTTACGTGGTGTAGAAGGTAAGCGGCTAAAACAAAAAATTGCCAAAGGACAATGGAAGCCTTTGGGTTTTGATAATATCGTTGAGCCAAAAGATGGTTATGATGTTATTTCTACTATAGATATTAATATACAGGACATTGCACATCATGCCCTACTGTTACAACTGGAAAAGTACAAAGCAGATCATGGTTGTGTTATTGTCATGGAAACTAAAACCGGAGAAATCAAGGCTATTTCTAATTTGGGAAGGACCAATGATGGAAAATATTATGAACGTCTAAACTACGCTATTGGCGAGTCTCATGAGCCCGGTTCTACCTTTAAATTAATGTCGCTTGTGGCGGCCTTGGAAGATAAGGTAATAGATACAAGTTCAGTTTTGGACACCGAAAACGGACGTTGGAAAGTTTTTGATAGAACTGTGCGGGATTCCAAACCCGGGGGTTACGGTAAAATATCAGTAGCCAAAGCTTTTGAGGTGTCTTCAAATACTGCTTTCGCAAAAATAATTCATAATGGTTATAAGGGTCAACCGGAGAAATTTGTGAACCGCTTGATGAATATGGGTTTACATAATGAGTTGGGTTTGCCTGTTAATGGCGAAGGAAAACCAGTCATTCGATATCCGGGTGATAAAGGTTGGTCCGGTATTTCTTTAGCATGGATGTCTCATGGGTACGAAGTTTCACTAACACCTTTGCAAACATTAACCTTTTACAATGCTATTGCCAATGATGGTGAAATGGTAAAACCAAGGCTGATTAAGGAAGTTAAAGAATGGGATAAGACAATTTATAAGTTTGAGAAAGAAGTTATTAACCCATCCGTTTGTTCTAAGGAAACTGCAAAAGTAGTTAAACACCTATTGAAGGATGTAGTAGAGAAAAAATATGGAACCGGTCATGGACTGTATTCTCCTAATTTTTCTATGGCTGGAAAAACGGGAACCTGTCAAAAAGACTACGTATCCAAAGATCCTGATAAGCTCAAATATATTTCTTCTTTTGCAGGCTACTTTCCTGTGGATGATCCCAAATATTCCTGCATAGTAATAATTCATGAACCCGATAAGAGCGTTGGTTATTATGGCGCTGATGTTTCCGGACCCGTATTTAAGTCGATAGCACAAAAGATTTTTGCCACTTCACCAATAATGGATGAAGTAGAACAGTTGCAACCAAAAGATCCCGGTTTGGAAAAGGCGTATCAGGATTATTTTGCAGAAGCTCAAAAGACGTATAACACTGTGCCAAATGTTGAAGGGATGAGTGGAATGGATGCGGTTGCCATCCTGGAAAATTTAGGTATGGTGGTAGAAATTAGAGGGAATGGGAAAGTAAAGAAGCAGTCCATTATTCACGGAACGGATCTTAAGAAGGTAGAAAAAATAGTCTTGGAGCTATCATGAAAGTATTAAAGGATATTTTATATGGGGTTGGCCTTTCCGCAGTTAGCGGAACAACAACACTTATGGTCAACAACATCTGCTTCGATTCCCGAAAAGTTGGAATGGATGATGTTTTTGTTGCTATAAAGGGAACTTTAGTAGATGGGCACAATTATATCAGCAAGGCTATAGAATTGGGGGCAAAGACCATTATCTGTGAGGCATTACCGGAGCATATGGTTAACGGAATAACCTATCTGGAAGTAGACAATGGAAATAAGGCTTTGGCCATCATGGCCTCTAATTTTTATAATAACCCATCAAAAAACCTAAAACTTGTGGGTATTACAGGCACCAACGGTAAGACTACGGTGAGCACACTGTTATATCGATTGTTTAAAAAAGCAGGCTATAAGGTAGGCTTAATATCTACTATTAAAATTATGGTAGATGATACTGAATATCCCACGAGCCATACAACCCCGGATGCATTGACGATTAATGAACATTTGAGCTTAATGAACGCTGTTGGTGTAGAATATTGTTTTATGGAAGTGAGTTCTCATGGAATTCATCAAAAAAGGACAGAAGGATTGGTTTTTGAAGGTGCCATTTTTACCAATCTAACTCATGATCATTTAGATTACCATAAAACTTTTGCCGATTATCGAGACACCAAAAAAGCGTTGTTCGATAACCTACCTAAAAAGGCATTTGCGCTAACCAATATTGATGATAAGAACGGCTTGTTGATGTTGCAAAATACCCGTGCAAAGAAGCACACCTATGCACTAAAGACGTATGCCGATTATAGGGCACAGATCATAGAAAATCAATTCAGTGGTCAGTTATTAAAGATAGACGGCAACGAATTGTGGTCAAAGTTAATAGGAAATTTTAATGCTTATAATATGCTCGCCATTTACGCAACGGCAGACCTTTTGGGTTTAGAGAAGTTAGAGACCTTAAGACTACTGAGCGAGTTAGAGAACGTAGATGGACGATTTCAATATTTTATATCAAAAGAAAGAATAACGGCTATTGTTGATTATGCCCATACGCCGGATGCACTTAAAAATGTACTTGATACTATCAATACATTGAGGACTGGAAATGAAAATGTCATCACCGTCGTGGGGTGTGGTGGTGACAGAGATAAGTCTAAGCGTCCGGTTATGGGTCATATCGCATCAGCATTAAGTAATAAGGCTATTTTCACTTCCGATAATCCCAGAAGCGAAATGCCTTCTACGATTATTGAAGAGATGGAAGCAGGGGTAGAACCCCAAAATGTAAAGAAAATATTGTCCATAGAAAATAGACAACAAGCAATCAAAACTGCATGCCAGTTAGCAAATACCAATGACATCATTTTGGTGGCCGGAAAAGGACATGAAACCTACCAAGAGACCAATGGGAACAGGGTAGATTTTGATGATTTTAAAATAGTTAAGGAGTTACTAGAAAGTTTAAATAAATAGGGCTTAAGCTTGCCAAAGGTTTTAAAATAAGCACAAGGAATTATGTTATACTATCTTTTTGATTATTTGGATAAACAATATGATTTGCCCGGGGCCGGACTATTTCAGTTTCTGACCTTTAGGGCGGCGATTACAGTCTTACTATCATTAATAATAGCAACAACATACGGAAAAAAAGTAATTGTATTTCTTAAAAATAAACAGATAGGAGAAACGGTTCGCGATTTAGGTCTTGAGGGTCAAAAGCAAAAGTCCGGAACACCTACCATGGGGGGGCTCATTATCATTTTAGCCACGTTAATTCCTGTTTTATTGTTTGCAGATATAAAAAACATTTATGTCATTTTATTAATCTTCACCACAATATGGATGGGGATAATAGGATTTGCCGACGATTATATCAAAGTTTTCAAAAAAGATAAGGCGGGGTTAAAAGGGAGGTTTAAAGTTTTGGGTCAAATAGTACTGGGATTACTAGTTGGGGTTACTCTGTTTTTTCACCCTGAGGTTACTATGAGGGCACGAAGTACAACCACTATCACCCCCACTTTTACTGTAGAGAAAGTTCAAGGAGCCGAAATAAAATCAACAAAAACTACCGTCCCGTTTTTTAAAAACAATGAACTGGATTATACCAGTTTTATTTCTTGGGCAGGTGAAGGATTGGAGAAATATGCCTGGTTGATTTTTATTCCAATAATCATAATCATTGTTACTGCGGTTTCAAATGGGGCTAACCTTACCGATGGCATTGATGGTCTTGCGGCGGGTACTTCAGCAATTATTGTTCTCACTTTAGGCATTTTTACCTGGGTTTCCGGAAATGTTATTTTCTCTGAATATTTGGATATTATGTTTATCCCCAAAGTGGGTGAGTTGGTGGTTTTTGTTGCCGCTTTCGTTGGGGCACTTGTCGGTTTTTTGTGGTACAATGCCTATCCGGCTCAGGTTTTTATGGGAGATACCGGAAGTCTAACCATTGGTGGAGTCATTGCGGTTATCGCAATTATCATTCGCAAGGAATTATTAATTCCCGTATTGTGCGGAATTTTCTTTGCGGAGTCTATCTCCGTGATGTTGCAGGTTGGATATTTTAAATATACTAAAAAGAGGATGGGAGAGGGAAAACGAATATTTCTTATGGCACCAATACACCATCATTACCAGAAGAAAGGCTATCACGAAAGTAAAATTGTTACCCGGTTTTGGATTGTCGGAATCTTTTTGGCCATTATTACAATAGTAACATTGAAAGTTAGATAATGCAGCGTTTGGTTATACTGGGTGGGGGAGAAAGCGGGGTTGGAACGGCCATTTTAGGAATAAAAGAGGGTTACAAAGTTTTTGTTACGGATTTGGGAAAGATTAAGGAGAAATATAAAGAAGTTCTTGAACATTTTGGGATTGATTGGGAGGAAGAAAAGCATACCTCAGAAAAAATTTTAAATGCCGATTTAGTGATGAAAAGTCCGGGAATCCCGGATAAGGCACCACTTGTAGTAAAACTGAAGCAAGCTGGTATACCCGTTATTTCTGAAATTGAATTTGCATCACAATATACAGACGCAACAATTATTGGAATAACCGGAAGTAACGGAAAAACTACCACTACCATGCTAACCTACCACATTTTAAAGGCAGGAGGCTTAAAGGTAGGGATGGCAGGCAATATTGGAGACAGTTTTGCTAAAATGGTTGCAGAAAATAGTTTTGACTATTACGTTCTGGAAATCAGCAGTTTTCAGTTAGATGGAATAAAAAATTTTAAACCGCATATTGCCATAATCACCAATATTACGCCAGATCATTTAGATCGGTATGACTATAAGTTTGAGAATTATATAGCTTCCAAGTTTCTGATAACCAAGAACCAAAAAAAGGAAGATTATCTCATTTATGATGATGAGGATACCGTAATAATGGATTGGTTAAAAGCAAACCCGATTAAACCAAAATTATTGCCCTTTTCATTAGAATATAAAGATGGAGAAGGAGCACATTTAGAAAACAAAACAATAGTAGTGAATACACAAAATACCAAAATTGAAATGACCACAGATACGCTAGCACTAGAAGGAAAACACAATCTTAAAAACACTATGGCTGCTAGTACAGTAGCCAAATTGGTGGGGATACGTAAGGAGACCATCCGCAACAGTATAGCAAACTTTCAGGGGGCAGAACACCGATTGGAGAAAGTGCTTAAAATTCATCATGTACAATACATAAATGATTCTAAAGCAACCAATGTAAATTCTACCTATTATGCGCTGGACAGTGTAAAAACTCCCATTGTTTGGATTGTCGGTGGCGTGGATAAAGGGAATGATTACAAAGAATTAATGGCTTTGGTCCGGGAGAAGGTTAAAGCAATAGTTTGTTTGGGGCTAGATAACACTAAGATAAAGGACACTTTTGGGAATGTGGTCGACTTAATCGTAGAAACATACGCTATGGAGGAGGCGGTAAAAGTGTCTTATAAAATCGCGGAAAGAGGAGATACCGTATTGTTATCCCCGGCATGCGCCAGTTTTGATCTTTTTGAAAATTATGAGGATAGAGGAAATCAGTTTAAAGCAGCAATAAAAAATTTGTAAAAGGGTGATAGCACTGTTTAAAAATATAAAAGGAGATAAAGCTATTTGGGCTGTGGTGGCACTTTTGGCCTTGTTTTCATTTTTACCCGTTTATAGTGCAAGCAGCAACTTGGTCTATGTGGTCGGTAAAGGAACTACAATAGGTCATCTTGTTAAACATGCGTTGCTTTTATTTTTAGGTTTTGGAATTATTTTTGGAGTACATAGAATACCCACGCATTTCTTCAAGGGACTTTCACTTATTGCAATGCCTATTGTTCTATTGCTATTGGGATATACTTTGGCGCAAGGAACTACTATTGATGGAGCAAATGCCAGCAGGTGGATCCGGATCCCTTTTGTTGGCTTCACGTTTCAGGCCTCCGGGTTGGCCTTGGTTGTGCTCATGATTTATGTTGCAAGGTATCTCAGTAAAATAAAGGACAAAAACATCACATTTAAGGAAAGTATTGTGCCCCTGTGGATGCCTGTTTTTCTGGTCGTAATGTTAATTCTTCCAGCTAATTTCTCTACGGCTGGCATCATTTTTTCTATGGTATTATTGTTATGTTTTTTAGGAGGTTATCCTATTAAATATTTGGTCGGAATTCTGGGAACCGGACTTTTAGCACTTACCTTATTTATCGTTGTAGCCAAGGCAGTACCCGATTTGTTTTCTAATAGGGTTGATACCTGGATGAATCGAATTGAAAATTTTACCAGTCCAGGAGATACAGAAGGAGATTACCAAATTGAGAAAGCTAAAATAGCTATTGCTACCGGGGGTATTGTGGGGAATGGAGCAGGAAAAAGCGTGATGAAGAATTTTTTACCCCAAAGTTCTTCGGATTTTATTTATGCCATTATTGTAGAAGAGTATGGTTTGGTAGGGGGTTTTGCACTAATGTTTTTTTATCTGTTACTGCTATTCCGAATAGTGGTGGTGGCCAATGGCAATTCCACTGCTTTTGGTAAACTAGTAGTATTGGGAGTAGGATTACCAATAGTATTTCAGGCGCTGTTAAATATGGCCGTAGCAGTAGAGTTGTTTCCAGTAACGGGTCAGACATTACCCTTAATTAGTAGTGGGGGTACTTCTAGCTGGATGACCTGTTTAGCAATCGGAATTATATTGAGCGCAAGCTATAATAAAACAGTTACGCGTAAGACAAAGGAAATAGATCAGAATAACCCATTAGAAGTATTAAGTGGGCAAGTATAAGTTTATACTCTCCGGAGGAGGCACGGGCGGACATATATATCCTGCTATTGCCATTGCGGATGAGCTGAAAAGAAGATATCCAAACGCCGAGTTTCTCTTCGTAGGGGCAAAGGACAGAATGGAAATGGAAAAAGTGCCAAAGGCAGGCTATCAGATAGTAGGTTTATGGATTAGTGGTTTACAACGGAAACTAACTTTAAAAAATGTAATGTTTCCTTTTAAAGTAATAAGTAGTTTGATAAAATCAAGGAACATAATCGCAAAATTTAAACCCAATGTAGTTATTGGTACCGGTGGTTTCGCCAGTGGTCCTCTGGTGCACATGGCTGAAAAATTGCTGATTCCTGTACTCATTCAGGAGCAGAATTCCTATGCCGGTATTACTAACAAATTATTGGCCAAAAAAGCAACAAAAATATGTGTTGCTTATGATGGGATGGACCAATTTTTCCCCTCAGATAAAATTGTAAAAACAGGGAATCCTGTACGTGCAGAATTGGTTGAAGGAAAACTCCAAACAGAGGAAATATTCAACTTCTTTCAGTTAGATGCTACCAAGCCCACCTTGTTAGTTTTGGGTGGTAGTTTGGGGGCAGGAAAAATAAATGAATTGGTACAATCCAAGCTGGTATATTTTGAGACATTAGGGATACAACTCCTATGGCAATGTGGAAAGCTCTATTACGAAACCTATAAACGCTATGCCTCGGCAAGTGTTAAGGTCTTTGACTTTTTAAATAAAATGGATTACGCCTATAGTGCAGCCACCTTCATAGTATCCAGAGCAGGGGCGGGTTCGGTTTCGGAATTATGTATTGTCGGTAAACCAACACTATTTATTCCTTCGCCTAATGTGGCAGAAGATCATCAAACCAAAAATGCGCAGGCGTTGGTTAATGAAAATGCGGCCTTGATGATAAAAGAGAAGGATTTACATACTGAATTTGAACATGTCTTTTCCGGTCTCCTGGAATCGAAGAGCAAGCAAGAGACATTAGCATCCAATATAAAGAAGTTGGCACTTCCTAATGCTACAAAACATATTGTAGATGAGATTGAAAAGTTACTGTTGCAAAGAGATAAGAAATTAGCCTCATGAACATAAAAGATATCCATAACGTTTATTTTATCGGAATAGGAGGCATAGGTATGTCTGCGCTGGCCAGGTATTTTAAATTTCTGGATAAAAATGTTGCCGGATATGATAAAACAGAGGTGCCTCTGACAAGGGAATTGTCTGATTTGGGCATTTCAATTCATTATACAGATGATATTAGTCTAATTTCAAAAAACTACCTAGAACCGGAAAATACGTTGGTGGTGTATACACCTGCCGTACCTAAAGAACATTCGGAATACAACTACTTTGTAAATAACGGATTTAATGTAAAAAAGCGATCAGAGGTTTTAGGAATGGTTACCGAAAATTCGTTCTGTTTTGCTGTAGCGGGGACACACGGTAAAACAACAACATCGTGCATCCTGGCGCATCTTTTGAAAGAGACCGGTACCCCGTTAATGGCATTTTTAGGCGGAATTTCGGAAGATTTTAACAGCAACTTCCTAATGGAGGGAACAGCGTACTCGGTGGTAGAAGCAGATGAGTTCGACAGGTCCTTTTTGCGATTATCGCCCGATGTAGCTTGTATAACTTCTATGGATGCCGATCACTTGGATATTTATGGGAACAAGGAAGAGCTACAAAAAAGTTTTAAAGAGTTTGCCACTAAATTGAAGCCGGGCGGAAAATTGTTTGTTCGCAACGGACTGCCTCTGGAGGGAATTACTTATGGCATAGAAGACGATTCGGATTATTGCATACGAAATATAAAAATAGAACATGGTACCTACATTTTTGATTTGGGAACTCCCGAAACTACCCTGTCGGGAGTGAAATTTAGTAAACCGGGACGGCATAACCTGCTAAACGGTCTGGCCGCTTTCGCAATGGCGATACAATTAGGTTCTCCTGCGTATCGCCTTGCAGAAGCACTTGGGACTTTTAAGGGGGTGCAACGCAGGTTCTCCTACCAAATTAAAGAAGAAGCTTTTGTTTTTATAGATGACTATGCACACCATCCAACCGAGATAAATGCGGTTCATGATGCAATTAGGGAGATGCACCCGGGTAAGGTTGTTCTAGCTGTTTTTCAACCACATTTGTTTTCCAGAACAAAAGACTTTGGAGATGATTTTGCAGAAAGTTTATCACAATTTGATCATGTGTTACTGTTGGATATTTATCCTGCAAGAGAATTACCCATGCCGGGAATTACCTCGCAATGGCTATTGGATAAAATTAACAATCCGAACAAAAAATTGATACAAAAATCCAATTTGTTATCCGATATAAAAAAACAAGACCCGGATGTTCTGGTAACAATGGGAGCAGGGGATATAGGACTAGAAATAGAAAAATTAAAACAAGAACTTCAGTATGAAATTTAGTTCAAATTATATAAAGATTGGGGCTTTACTCGTAGTAATTACGGGGCTTTTCGCATTTAGTAATCATCGCAGTAATGCAAAGCCAATAAATGGTTTGGCAATTAATTTTGTCGGGGACCAAAATTTGTATGTAACCAGAGAAACGGTTAATAAATTGTTAATACAAAATTATGGCACCCTACTCAATGTGCCCAAAGAAAATTTAGTTTTGAATACTATGGAAAAGGTCATAGAGGCCAATGAAATGGTAAAAAGTGCCCAGGTATATCTTACTGTAAATGGCGAGCTTACATCAAAAATTGTTCAGCGCAAGCCAATCGGACGTGTAGAAGGGAGTACAAAATACTATGTAGATGATGAGGGTAAACGTATGCCGTTATCCAGCAATCATTCTGCGAGGGTGCCTATAATTACCGGTAAGATTACGGGAAAAAGTTTGGAAGATGTTTTTGTAATTCTGTCCTATATCAATGAGGACGATTTTTTAAGAAAAAACATCATAGGGATACATATTGAAGATGATGAAAAGTATCAGTTGAAATTTCGAATGGAGAATTTTGTAGTGAATTTGGGAAGTGTGGAAGATTTGGATCAGAAGTTCAACAATTTTAAAGCCTTTTATATCAAGGCAGATAAAGACAATACGCTGGATGCCTATAGCATGGTAAGTCTGGAATTCAGTAATCAGGTAGTTTGTAGCAAAATATAAGATATGGAACACGGGAATTATTCAGTTGGTTTAGACATTGGTACCACAAAAATTGTAGCCATCATTGGAAAGGAAAATGAATATGGCAAAATTGAGATTTTGGGTATAGGAAGGTCCAAGAGTTTGGGTGTTCACCGTGGGGTGGTCAATAACATTACCCAAACCATAAAATCTATTCAGCAAGCGGTAGAGCAGGCAGAAGAGAATTCAGGTTTAAAGATTGGTTCTGTTGTGGTAGGTATTGCAGGGCAGCATATTCGAAGTTTGCAGCATAGCGATTATATAACCCGAATTAACTCTGAAGAAGTAATCAACGAAGATGATCTGGATAAGCTATGCAACCAGGTCTATAAATTGGTAATGCTTCCGGGAGAAGAGATTATACATGTACTTCCACAAGAATACAAGGTAGACGGTCAGGCCGAAATTAAACAACCCATCGGAATGTATGGCGGCAGATTGGAAGCAAACTTCCATGTGGTTGTTGGTCAGGTTTCTTCAATCAAAAACGTAGGACGTTGCATTAAAAGTGCCGGATTGGATTTAGGAAATATTACATTGGAACCTTTAGCCTCAGCCAACGCCGTGTTAAGTCAGGAAGAAAAAGAAGCCGGTGTGGCATTAATAGATATAGGAGGAGGAACTACAGATTTAGCCATTTTTAAAGATGGAATCATTCGGCATACTGCGGTTATTCCATTTGGGGGAAATGTGATTACGGAAGACATTAAAGAAGGCTGTTCTATTATAGAAAAGCAAGCCGAGTTGCTAAAAATAAAGTTTGGTTCTGCATGGCCGGGAGAAAATAAAGATAATGAGATTGTCTCCATACCCGGGTTAAGAGGAAGAGAGCCCAAGGAAATATCTTTAAAAAACCTTTCTAAGATTATACATGCCAGAGTGGTAGAAATTGTAGAACAGGTGTATGTGGAGATTAAGAATTATGGACATGACGAGCAAAAGAAAAAATTAATTGCAGGGATTGTCCTAACAGGTGGTGGAAGTCAATTAAAGCACTTAAAACAACTGGTAGAATATATCACCGGTATGGATACTAGAATAGGGTATCCTAACGAGCATTTGGCAGGAGATTCGGATGAGGAGATAGCAAGTCCACTGTATGCTACTGCGGTTGGATTGCTAATGAACGCAATTCAAAACGGAAATAAAAGCAGAGCTGCTAATGAAGTTCGAGCACCTCATTTAGAAGAAGTTTATGAGGAGCACGGGGCAACAGCCACGAAAACAGCTACCAAAAAAGAACGTAAATCTATTTTGGACAAATGGTCCGAAAAATTGAAAGATTTTTTAGATAACGCAGAATAAGCATCAAAACAAGAACACAACTTTAGAACCCGTAATAGAAAAACTATGAGCAAGAACACTGAATTTGAAAGTATAGCTTTCGATTTGCCGAAGAATCAAAGCAATGTTATAAAAGTTATTGGCGTTGGTGGTGGTGGCAGTAATGCCATTAACCATATGTTTAAGGCCGGCATTGTTGGGGTGGATTTCGTTATCTGCAACACAGATGCGCAAGCCCTGCAAAACAGTCCGGTTCCCAATAAAATTCAGTTGGGAGTATCTCTGACGGAAGGATTAGGTGCAGGAGCTAATCCGGAAGTAGGAGAACAGGCTGCCATAGAAAGTATGCAAGAAATTAAAGCCATGTTGGATACTACAACCAAAATGGTGTTTATTACAGCAGGAATGGGCGGTGGAACCGGAACAGGTGCTGCGCCGGTTATTGCAAGACAAGCAAAGGAAATGGATGTGCTTACGGTGGGCATTGTTACCATGCCCTTTTTGTTCGAAGGAAAAATGCGTTGTCAGCAGGCACAATTGGGAATCGAAAAGTTACGGGCTAATGTAGATTCTTTAATTGTTATCAACAACAACAAACTTCGGGAAGTTTATGGTAATTTGGGTTTTAAAGCAGGGTTTTCTAAAGCAGATGAGGTTTTGGCTACGGCAGCCAGAGGCATTGCAGAGGTAATAACACATCACTATACCCAAAACATCGATTTACGGGATGCCAAAACGGTACTTTCTAATAGTGGCACTGCCATTATGGGATCTGCCAATGCCTCAGGTTCTGCAAGAGCCAATGAGGCTATTATGAATGCATTGGATTCTCCATTGCTTAATGATAATAAAATTTCGGGAGCAAAGAATGTGTTGCTGCTTATTGTTTCAGGATCCAAGGAAATTACCATTGATGAAATCGGAGAGATTAATGACCATATTCAGGCAGAGGCGGGGCATGGCGCCAATATTATTATGGGTGTTGGTGAAGACGAAAGTTTAGGCGAAGCAATAGGAGTTACGGTCATTGCTACGGGTTTTAACATAGACCAACAAGATGACATTGTGAACACCGAATCCAAAAAAATAGTTCATAATTTAGAAGAGGAGCAAAAAGCAATGCTCAATTTAATTCCGAAAGAGGTAGTTTATAAATTGGAAGAGGAAGAACCGATAGAAAAGCCTGTTGTAAAGCATTCCCTGTTTGAAGAGGAAATGGATTTAATACCAACCTCCAACTATATCAAAAACTTTAATGTTTTTTATGAAGAAGTTATAGCAGAGGAAGTACATGGCGATTTTATAATCATTGATTCCAAAGATGCCATAAACGATATTGAAGTTGTAGAACCGGTAACCCTTACCTCCAATAAAAGAGAAGAAGATCAGTTTGCTTTTAGTTTTGACATTCCGAAGCCGTACACCCAAGAGGAAGAGGACGAACGAGAACATGTTATTACGTTTAGTTTGGACGATGAAGAAATTAGGGATATAAAAGTGAAGGATCACATAGAGGTAATACCAATTTTGGAGTACAATAAGAATGGTGAAACCCGTTACAGCCTAGATGATTATATGGAATTGGAAAAGAAGTTAACCGGGGCCAAATCCAAAGCTGAAGAATATGAGCCAAAGATTGTGGAGAATGAATTGGTATTTGAACGGAAAACAGTATATACTGATAACTTAGCACCCAGAGCACAGGAGGCAACAGAAATAGATCCCATGAATACCCCATTGGAAGATCTTTTAAAAGAGCGAGCAGATGAACGCCGAAGAAAGCTAAAAGACTTTAATTATAAGTTTCACAATAGCTTAAACAATATAGATGAAATAGAAAAACAACCTGCATATAAGCGTCAGGGAGTGGACTTAAACGAAAACCCAAGGGAGCAACGGGTTTCCAGAACTACTTTAGGAGAGGACAGTAATGACGAGATACAATTACGCTCCAACAATTCCTTTTTACATGACAATGTGGATTAGCTATAGGTTACAATTAAATTTTTAAAGTTGTTTTTAAACCCGAAAATCACCGCAGTTTTCGGGTTTATTTTTTATCTTCGCACCGCTAAATTAATATGGGTATGAGCTTACAAGAGCAGGTAATGGAACAAATGAAGGTAGCGATGAAAGCTAAGAATACCGTAGCGTTGGAATCCTTACGGGCTATTAAGTCTGCTATTTTATTGGCGCAAACAGAAACTGGTGGGGGAGCTGGTTTATCGGTAGATGAAGAACTGAAGTTGGTGCAACGTTTGGTAAAGCAGAGAAAAGATAGTGCGGCCATTTACAGTGCTCAGGGAAGAGAAGATTTGGCTGCCCCGGAATTGGCTCAGGTAGCGATTATTGAAAAGTTTTTACCGGAGCAATTGTCGGAGGAGGAGATAGCGGATATCATTGGAAAAGTAATTGAAAGCTCAGGCGCTTCGGGCATGAAAGATATGGGCAAGGTAATGGGATTAGCCACGGCAGAACTTGCGGGTCGTGCCGATGGAAAAACCATTTCCAAAATCGTAAAAGAGAAGCTTTCTTAGAAATATAAATATAAGATTCCCGCCTTCGCGGGAATTTGGCTGCGTAGTTCAACTGGATAGAATATCAGATTTCGGCTCTGAGGGTTGGGGGTTCGAATCCCTCCGCGGTCACTT
>JBGTEN010000156.1:0-2522 GCA_041747755.1 Arenibacter sp.
ATGGAATGTAGAAGTAGCGGTTGCTTGGTGTTCGATAGCCGCATATACCACTTTATCCGGTTTGGGCATATTTCACACGCTTAAAATGCTTCCAATTATGCTTTTTATGGTATTATATAAAGGGCTTTGGTTATATTTCGTAGCGTTTCCATTGTGGAGTTCTGATCAATTGGATGGAAGTGAGGCTGAAGGATGGGCGCAAATATTTATCCTTATCATTATTCCTATAATTTTCATTCCATGGAAATATGTTTTCAATACTTACGTACTGGGTAGAGAATAAAATTTCGCCTCTGTTGGTGTTTTTCACCAATAGCGAAATTGTTTGTAAAAAATACCGACTCTGTCGCTAAAGCTATTCTAATTTTTTAGGGTGGGTGTCCTTGTTACCCCATAAAACTACAACTACCTGAAAACCATTTAAATTTATTAGATTAGTGGTGTTAACAAAGTGGATATATGAACACTGGTGTTCATATCGATACGTTAACTGCAAGCTAAAAATGAAAAGTTTAAATTGGATAATCTTCATTCTCATATTTCCCATATTAATTTATGGACAAGAAGACAATTCAAAAATCAATCTAAAAATTGCGGAAATTACTTCCCAAATTAAGGTTATAGACAGTATTGGTAATTTTAGAAATGAAGGGATATCAGAGGGTGATGTTAGATATACCCACATAGCTGGAGATTTTGGTTGGGAAACATATTTTCTAAATGAAATAGAAAATAAAAATACCCCATTAAGGATTAGATATAGTGAAACGAAACCATTAGTAAATGAAAATTTAAATATGTATTATCAAAATGGCGTTTTAATTTTTGCAGAACTAATTCGAACTCCAATTAGCGAAGAATCAAAAAATGATAATCCTATTTTAAAGCATTTTTATTTTGATGGTAATACTATAATCTATGATGATTTGACTGATTCTGACATAGATTATATATTAGAAAAAGAACAAGGAATACGAAAAACTATATACAAATAAAAAAGCCAGCAGTTAACACCGGCTACAATCTATGGCTTGTAAAGGCTCACCCAGAAAATCCTCTCGGATTTTCCTCAGGTATGGGTTTTGTTTGCTATATTAGTTGCTCAATCCACGCCACAGCTCATAGCCAAACCGTTGGCAACCATTTGAATGGACTATACTACTGTTTACGAAATAACAAATGAAAATCCGGACCTTATACTTGGCGTTCCTCTCATATTGGCTATTGGAGGATTTTTAGCTTTCTACATAACTTTTCGAAAAAACAAGTTAGCGCAAAAAAAGTCAAAGGACTACTTTACACTATTTTTTGGGCTCGCTTTTGGAATTATATTCAGTATTGTTGCGGCGATTAGAATTCCGAATTCTTTAAAGAAATTGAAGGAACACAAACAAGTATTTTTAGACGGTAGTTTTAAAACTATTGAAGGTAAAATTCAAGATTTTGACTCCATGCCATATCAAGGACATAAAAATGAGGAGTTTAAATTGAATGGAATCCCATTTGCATATTCCGATTTTCAGAGCAATTATTATGGATTTCAAAATACTGCTTCCCATGGCGGACCAATTAAATACGATGGACAGGAAATACGTCTGGGCTACTTTACAAATTTAGACGGAGAAAATATCATCGTTAGAGTAGAAATAAAGAAATGAAAACGGTTGCCAACAAAACCTAAACGTAATGCGGAGTTTAGGGCAAAACGAATGGTCTGTGTATATTTATAATGTCGCTAAATCTTATGGATTTAGCTTTGGACAAAAAAATAAAACTAACCCCGCTGGCGCGGATTTATAATCCGTGCCCCTCTTAACTTAAAGTTGTTTACTTTTTGCTATTTTAGGTATCGATTTATGGGCGTCGAGGAACACGGATTGGACTTGTCTATGCTTTCAAACCCTGAAAAGGTATTTATAGAATGTTACGCATCTTCAACCTACTAATTGAATACTTTCCAATTAGTAGCTTTCTTAAAGGTCAAGTACGCGCCAGGCACGGACTCCAAATCCGCGCTAGCGAGTTACCTCTCGTGGGATAACAGTTGTATAACTACAAATGCATTAAGAACAGTAAAATTTACTAGATTCGCAGTGTAAACAAAGTGGAACTATGTGCAATGGTGCTCATAGCCATACGTTAGGTGCAACCCCAACAAAACACCACAGTGCGAACTTCATACATGTATATAAATTGTTTTAACGTGACTCCTTACCTTTGTTCATATTATAAAAATTTATATCATGTTACTCAATAAACGAATACCTCTATACTTTATATTCAATAAGATAAAATATGATCTTCTTTATGTGTCTATAGTCGCTATATCTATTCATTTTATTACCCATGAGTATCACGAACTGTTACCTTCGATGCCTCTAACAATTCCTGCATTTATCGGGACTGCAATTTCAATTCTACTTTCTTTTAAATTAAGTCAATCCTACGACAGATGGTGGGAAGCCCGCAAAGTATGGGGTGCCATTGTCAATGACTCACGAAGTTTTGTTATTCAGTTACAA
>JBGTEN010000157.1:0-1729 GCA_041747755.1 Arenibacter sp.
GCTCTTCGCTAATTTTGCTACAGCTTTAATATCGATGATATTCATCATAGGATTGGTAGGGGTTTCTACCCAGATGAGTTTGGTGTTTTTATTGATCTGTGCTTCTATTGAGGAAACTTCCTGCATCCCAACAAAATGAAAGGTAATGCCGTATTTTTCAAAAACTTTTTTGAACAACCGGTAACTACCTCCATACAAATCGTTGGTAGAGATTACCTCATCGCCCGGATTCAACAGTTTAATTACCGCATCCATAGCAGCAAGACCGCTGGCAAACGCCAGACCAAAGTTGCCGTTCTCTATGCTAGCCAATGCACTCTCGAGAGCGGTTCGGGTAGGGTTGGCACTCCTTGAGTATTCGTATCCCTGATGTCCGCCAGGAGTAGTCTGTGCGTACGTTGATGTCTGATAAATAGGTGGCATAACCGCACCATAGGCCTTATCAGGGGCTTGACCACCATGAATGGTCTTGCTGTTGAATTTTAAATCCTTATCCCTCATAATTCAATATTATAATCACAAATGTATTGTTATCTTTTGGAGATACCTATGAAACTGTACATTTGCAAAACTATTTTGATTACTTTTCTTATGAAAAATTTACTTATTTATTTTCTGTTGATCTTTTTTGTGTTCGGCTGTAAAAAAGAGCAAAAAGAAACCTTAACTTTTAAATCCACCGTACTACAAAGTGAGACCTGCACAACATGCCCTACTGTCTCTATAACCATTCCGGAAGCGATAGAAAACACTGTCATGGGGATATCCATAAATGAGGCAATTACGCAGGCCGTGGTTTTGGAGTTAATCTATGACGATGCGGTGGATGTAAACACCTTAGAAGAAGCTATAGCATCTTTTAAAAACGGATTTTTGGAACTAAAAGAAATGTATCCTGATGAGTCTCTAGGTTGGGAGGCGAAAATTAATGGTGAGCTTACATACGAAGATGCGGCCGTAGTGACCATTAAAATTGATTCTTATATATTTACCGGAGGCGCTCACGGTCAATCGACTACCCGGTTTTTAAATTTTGATAAGAAAAAAGGAGTACAGATTGAAACTTCGGATCTCTTTGAAGAAGACCCTAAGTTGTTAACGTATGCAGAAACCAAATTTCGCAATCAGGAACATATTCCGGAAGGCACTTCTATAAACAGTACCGGATTTATGTTTGAAAATAATTATTTTTATCTTCCCGAGAATATTGGGTATACCAAGGAAGGGATTCAGTTGCTGTATGAACAGTACGAAGTGGCTTCTTATGCTGAAGGACCTATTGTACTTCTATTACCTTATGCCGAGGTTAAGGGCTTTTTAAAGGTGAAGCCGGTTATATAAGAAATCAGATCCTCATTTATCAGATTTCAAATGATAATTGTTGTAGGCCATGAAATCAATATTTACAAAGCTAAATCGTCTTTTAAAGCAACCCTATCCAATGTATTATTTTCAGGAAAGGGTAATATGGCTTTTTTTCTTCGTTTTTCTTTTTAGCTTTTTCTTTGCCTATTTCTTTGAACCTTTTGTAGTCTACCGTCCTGAACACCGAATGAACTATTTTTGGATTTGTTTTATTCATGCCGCTTGGCCGGCCTTGTTTGCCTGTATCTACTTTTTTGGACTGCAAAAACTACTTAAACCCTATGATCAATGGACGGTGGGAAAAGAGTTTTTACATATTGGTATTGTGTTATTCCTTATAGGTTTGGGTAATTTTTTTATGCGG
>JBGTEN010000158.1:0-67776 GCA_041747755.1 Arenibacter sp.
GGAATTTGCTCCGATTTCAACATGATTTCCAAGAACCACATTGCCTATTTGTGGAATTTTAACTAGACCTTTTACCGGATCCGGACGAAAACCAAAACCATCGGCTCCAATTGTTGCATTCGGATGTATAATACAATAAGCTCCCACATGACAACGCTCCCTTATTACAGCTCCGGACCAAATCACTGTATGTTGCCCAATTGTACATTCATCAAGAATAGTAACATTAGGGTATATGGTAACGTTTTCACCCAGAACCACATTTGGGCCGATATAACTTCCGGCTCCTATTTTTGAACCAATACCAATCCTAACTGTTTTATCAATATTGGCAGTAGGATGGATTTTGCTTTCAAAAACAGGCGTACAAGGTGCAAAGAGAGCCAGTACTTGTGACATGGCCAAATCAGCGTTTTTAACTTTAATAAAGGCACGACCTTCTCCCGGTTCAATGGAAATATCTTCATTTACAACAGCGGCGCAGGCTTTGGAACTTGCCCACTGTTTTTCATATTTTTTATTACCAATGAAAGAAATTTCCGTGCAGCTTGCCAGTTCTAACTGTTCGGGAGTAGAAATTCTTTGACCAGTATTACCGATGATTACGCCTTTTAAGACATCGTTTATTTCTTCGAGGGTGTATGTTTTCATAATTAACTTTCCGGTTTGTGGGAAAATGTGTCAAATAAACACTTTTTGAATTGATTTACCAATTTAACTTTGTGATAACGGATTCCCATACCTCTATATGGTTAATTAAAAAGGCTTGTTTCGGCTTTTATTACAGTATATCTAACTGTTTTCTAGTGAATTCACCAACTGTGTTGCCGGTATTTAAGGTAGTCTTTGGTTCAAATAGCATTACTGCAACTTCTTCCAGGGCAACGGGTCTATGTTCCGTTCCTTTGGGTACAATAATAAATTCATTGGGTTGTATTTCTACAGTTCTATCCCGGAATTCAATGCTTAAAATGCCACTAATTACATAAAACAACTCATCTTCATCATCATGTTTGTGCCAAACAAACTCACCCTTAAGCTTCACTAATTTTACATGTTGTCCATTAAGTTCTCCAACAATTTTTGGATGCCAATATTCATTGAATAAGGATAATTTTTCGGCAATATTTACCTTTTCCATGATTTATCTGAATTATGGATTAAAAAATACATTTTTAAACTATTCGGATCTTAATTTCATATACTTAATAAGGCTGTACAGAGAAACTAGGGACCAGCAGCCTTCCAGAATTATAAATGGCCAAAAGGCTAATAGGACAGACGCATAGCAAGCTAATCCTGCGCCAACAAGATTTAGTATCAGGTAGGTTAAACTTTCTTTCTTTAAAAAATTTCTTAGGTTTAAGAAGAACGCAATGAGAAGAATAGCAACGCCAATAAACCCAATCCAATCAGTTGTGGTCATTTTATAAATAGAACTCATTTATAGGTAAAATGCAGGAAGCAGGTTATCTACCTACATCCTACACTTAAATTCTAAGCCAAATGAATGGCTCCCTTATTTTTTAAAATCTCCGGCATTTACAACCGTCCATTTGTCAAGAGGTAAAATATATTTTTTGATAACTTTGTTTATATCGTCAACAGTTAGGGTACTGATTTTTGTTTCAATTTCCTTGTGGAATGCCATAGTTCTATCATAAAAGGCATTATTATTAATTACGGTTAACAATTCGCCATCTTGGGCTCTTGACACATTTCCTTCTTGTATCCAACCATTAACAGCATTTTTCAATTCTTCCTCTGTAATACCATCTTTAATAAATCTGGCTATTTCTTCTTCAAAGCCTAAGCGAACCTTGTCATAATTTGATGGAGCATATATGGCATAGATGTACATTTGGGAATTTTGATCTGTGTTATCAGAATCTGCCTGAAAACCAGCTCCGGCTCCATAACTTATTCCATCTTTTTGTCGAAGACGGTCCTCGATTCTCGAGTTTAAAACACCACCACCTAAAATGGTTGCAGCTATTGTAAGCGCAGCATAATCTTCGCTATATTCACTAACTTTTATATTTAAACCCCCAAAAGTCATAGCATTTTGTTTGTCGGGTGTTATAATATCCTCAGTTATGCTTTTCGATTCTGAAAACGGACTAGCAATTTTTGAGTACGGATGTTTACTTTCAAAAGTGTTAAATTCTTTCTCCATGAAGTTTTTAAGCTCATCAGATTTTAAATTTCCTATGCCAACAATAATGGATTTTCCCAGTCCGTAAAAATCATTATAAAAAGCTTTAATATCGGCGATGGTTACTGCCTTTATAGCTGCCTCAAGTTCATCAATAGTCATTTTGTATAAAGGATGCCCTTTGGGATGAGGATTATTAATTTCGGATAATCTATTTGTAGCCAAAAACTGGGGCTCTGATTTATTTACTTCAATAGCAGCTAATTCTTCTGTCTTTAGTTTCTCTAATTCTGATGCATCAAACGATGGATTTTTTAACATATCTGCCATTAATTGCATGGTAGCGATGAGATTTTCCTCAGTTGACACAACTGTGACATATACATTTCCATTTCTTGCTCCAATATAAATAGAGGATTTTAAGCGACTAAGTTCATCTTCTATTTGTTGTCTGGTCTTCGACGTGGTACCCTTATTTAATAGCTGGGCAGTAAAAGAAGGAATGACTCCCTTATTTGTTAATGTTTTTTCGTCTCCATTTCGTATGCTGAAACTTATATTTACAGTATTGCCTCTATTGCTCTTTTCAATAAAACCGTAGGTAATACCATTGGTTAATTTACCTGAATTGATACGTTCCTGAATTTTTTCGTAAGACACATCAAAGGCTTCACCTGAACCCATGTTTTCTTTACCCTTGTAACCGCTTGCTAGGGAATCTAAATTTTTAGTATGTGGAATCCCTACACGCTCCGGAGTTTTAGTAGGAATAAATCGTCCTATAGTCCTGTTGGTTGGGATTAAGTATTTTGAGGCAACTTTATTCACTTGCTCTATTGTGGTATTTTCTATGCGATCTCGGTTTATAAAACCCAATCGCCAGTCTCCCGCTCCGATATATTCGCTCATTGCCATTCCAAAACCTTCTGAATCTCTTGTGAGTTGATCTATTTCTTTTAGGAGGTTGGCTTTGGCTCTATCAACTTCCTCCTGAGTTATTGGGGCATTTTTTAGATTATCTAAATTCTCTCTTAAGATGGTTTCAACTTCGCTAGCGTTTTTATCAGAGGGAATATCAACTTGAATGTGAAGGAAACTTGGTTCTTTAGTAAAAGGGGAAAAGGACCACATAGAGGAGGCTTTTTGAGTTTCTACCAAAGCCTTATAGAGTCTCCCTGAGGGCTCATTAGTAAGAATGTTTTCTAAGATTCCCAAAGCCGCATAATCTTCATGAGAAGCTGCAGGTATGTGATATAGAGCACTTACCAATTGTAATTCCCCAACTCTGCTAACAGTAACAATCTTTTCACCGTCTTGAGGAGGTTCCTCGGTATAGGAGTCTCGTATAGGGGTTGTTGGTTTTTTAATTTTTCCAAACTTTTGTTCTACCAGTGCAAGGGTTTTCTCTTCGTCAAACTTTCCAATAATCAAAAGGACGGCGTTATCCGGTCTGTAGAATTTTTTATAGAACTCTTTTAAATTCTCAATAGGAACACGTTCTATATCGGAGCGGTTGCCAATAGTGGAATTTCCATAATTATGCCATAGATATGCTGCATCAATAACTTTTTGTCTTAGAACTCTGGAAGGACTGTTTTCTCCCATTTCAAATTCATTGCGTACCACACTAAACTCGGATTCCAGATCTTTTTGGGCAATAAAAGAATTTACCATGCGATCTGCCTCCAAATCTAAAGCCCAATTTAAATTGTCTTCTGTGGCATTGAAGGTCTCATAATAATTTGTTCGATCATAATAGGTGGTACCGTTTGGTCTTGCTCCCCGTGCACTCAATTCTTTTGGGATATCAGGATGATTTGTTGAACCTTTAAACAAAAGGTGCTCTAATAAGTGCGCCATTCCTTTCTCACCATAGCCTTCATGTCTTGAGCCCACCAGATAAGTAATGTTTACAGTTATGGTCTGAGCCGAATTGTCAGGGAATAAGAGCACTTTTAGGCCATTGTCCATTTGGTGCTCTGTAATTCCTTCAACAGAGGCGGTTTGGGTGTGTTGCCCCAATAGTAGATTACTAACTACAAAGGCAATACAAAGTGATAATACAATTTTAATTTTCATTCTAACATTTTTTTGATTGATTGTTTCGAAAATACAAAATTCTGAGGATAAAGTAGTTTAACCGGAATCTTAAATAAATTTTAATTATTAAGCATTAATCCTCTTAATTGGCGGGATTTAATTGATGCAGCGAAAGTAGCTAGGATAAATTTTTTGGAAGCCATCTTTTAAATAGCTTAAAATGAATATTTTAAAAAAACAGAATGCTTTAACAATACATTATTTATTCTTCTATCTCTTTTGTAGTATATTTGAATCGACTTGAAAATTACTTTTTTAGAAAGCTAACCAATTAAAAATATAGAATTATGGTTTTACTTGTTATCCTTGGAATTATTGCCGTTTTAGCCTTTATGGTTGCGGGAATTTATAATACGCTTGTTCGTTTAAGAAATCATAGAGAAAACGCATTCGCAGATATTGATGTACAATTGAAACAGCGCCACGATCTTATTCCACAACTTTTAGGAGCGGTAAAGGGTTATATGGAGCATGAAAGAGGTACTTTAGAGGCTATTACAAATGCAAGAACCAGAGCGATTAGTGCAACCACAATAAACGATAAAATAGAAGCAGAACAACAACTTTCTTCGGCCATTCAAGGTCTTAATATACAAGTTGAAGCGTATCCTGATTTGAAAGCCAATCAAAACTTTTTACAACTACAGAATGAGATCTCAGATATTGAAAACAAACTAGCTGCGGTCCGCAGATTCTTTAATAGCGCTACCAAAGAGTTAAATATAGCAGTTCAAAAATTTCCAAATAATTTCTTTGCCGGAATGTTCGGATTTAAAACAGAGCCTATGTTTGATTTGGGCGTGGTACAGAGAGATCAATTAGACAAGGCTCCGGAAATTAAATTTTAAGTATTGAAATTTATTGGGTTACAACAGCAAATTGCAAGTAATAATAGAAGGTCTGTTTTATTATTATTGGGCTTCCCTTTGGTTGTTTTGGGTGCTGTGTATGCCTTTATATATTTTGTAAGCTTTGATGAATATGGAAATTCTGATTCTGCCCTCACATTAGATCGATTTCTTCAATTTGCACCTTTAGTTTGTGGTGCAATCTTAATTTGGTTTTTAATTGCCTATTTCACTCATACCCAAATGATAGCCTTGGCCACGGGGTCAAAAACCCTGGAACGGAAAACCAATATGAGGGTTTATAATCTGGTAGAGAACCTTTGTATGTCTGTAGGAATGCCCATGCCAAAGGTGGCCATTATTGAAAGTGAAGCGCTAAATGCCTATGCCAGCGGAATAAAAGAAAAAGATTTTACCGTAACGCTTACCCGGGGTCTAATTGAAACATTGAACGATGACGAATTAGAGGGGGTTATAGCACATGAACTAATGCACATTAGAAATAAGGACGTTCGGTTATTGGTCATCAGTATTGTCTTTGTAGGGATTTTTTCTTTTGTTTCTCAATTGGCTTTTAGAAATATTATTTATAGTGGGAGGCGAAGTGATAAGGACACGGGCAAGATTATTTTTCTTATACTTGTTATCTCAACTATTGCCTATTTTTTTACACTTCTTTTTCGCTTTTCTTTGAGTAGGAGCAGAGAGTATTTGGCTGATAGCGGTGCAGCCGAAATGACCAGGAAACCTTGGGCTCTTGCCTCAGCTCTAAAGAAAATAGCACCCAATCATCACGTAAAAGTAAAAAGTGAAGATGTACAGTATCTTTTTATTGAAAATACCCCTAAGGACAATACCGTAAATTTTTTAGGAGTTTTAGGCGGACTATTTGCTACCCACCCGCCCATAGACAAGCGAATTACTTTTTTAGAGCAGTTTTAATGAGTACTAGGTAGCGGTAGTTTAAAATTATTTTTTTTGGGAACAACAATTAAATGTTATAAGTGTGGCACATATACCGTTGATTCGGACTATTGCAGTTCTTGCAATACCTTGATAAACCATGCTAAAAGAAGAGCATTAGAACGAAGCGTTGCCGAAAAACGAAGAACTGAAATACAAAAAGAGGAAGCTAAAGAAACAGATGCGTTTATAGAGAAGTACCGAAATCACAAGTATCTTATTGTACGTTTTTTTGCGGGAATAGTTTACTATGTCTGGGTGGTTGTAATGGCGATTGGAGCTTTTATTGCTTGGTTGGTTTCAATGATTGCAGCATGAGAACATTGGTGAACCCTATTTTCCTCGGTTACTTTGTTTTGGCCTCTGCAGTCTATATGGCCGGTTGGATGCAAATAAGTTTACCCAACTGGATTTCTTTTTATCTCAACGATTTTTTATGTATGCCTCTTGTTTTTACCTGTATTTTGGCGGTTATAAGACACTTTAAGGCAGACCCGAACTATCAGCTTCCCGTTTTTTCAATACTATCTTTAACTAGTTATTACATCTGGTTTTTTGAAATATATTTACCAAAGCACAACCTAAGATATACAGCAGATTTGCTAGATGCCTTGCTCTACTGCATAGGTTCATTTCTTTTCTACATAGCGCAAAAGCGACAAATAATATAAAGTGTGCCCCCTTATTCAAAAAAAGCGGTAACAAAAGTGGGTCTTGCTTTTAAATCTTTATTTCACAGTTTTGAGCGACTGACTTATAAATAGCTTCTACAACTCGTATGTCTCTTAGTCCCTCTTCTCCGGTAACCAGCAGGGGAGAATTATTTAGAATGGCCAAAGCATCGTCATCCATTTGCTTGGCTTGCTGATTTTCCAATGGGAAATTGATTATTGTTCCGTTAGACATACTACCATTATTGCCACCATAGGAAGAATGAGGCTCCATTTTTAACCATCCTTTTTCATAATTTACCTGCAGGTGATTCATCTGAATTCCAAAACTGGTTTGGCAAGAGGCTCTTGCTCCACTTGGAAATTCAAGTTGAAACATCATGGTTTCTTCTACTTCGTGATATATTTCTGGTCGAGTTGTAGAGGCTTGTGCGACCACAGAAATGGGCTCTTCACCCGCTGCTAATCGTGCTCCTTGGAGCGCATAAACGCCCATATCACCCATAACACCGCCTCCAAGTGCCTTGTTTTGTTTCCAATGGGTAGATCTGCCATCAAAATAGCCGGCCGCTGAAGTAATCATTTTTACTTTTCCGAAAGGTTTTTCCTTAGCCACATTCATATAGGCTTGAATGTTTGGATCGTGCTGACAGCGATAACCAATAGCTAATTTTACCTTATTATCGGCACAGGCTTTAATCATTGCCTCACAATCTGCAACGGAAGGTGCCATGGGTTTTTCACACCAGACATGTTTACCTGCTTTAGCCGCTCTGATGGTATATTCTGCATGCATTGATGGAGGTAGTACAACATAGACAACATCAAAATCAGGATTGTTGGCAATTTTGTCAAAATTGGAATAATTATATACATTCTTTTCTTTTATACCATACTTTTCTTGCCATACCGGAATCTTTTCCGGGCTGCCTGTTACAATCCCTCGTAACTCGCAGTGTTCGGTCAATTGCAAAGCCGGAGCCAACAAATCTGTACTGTAATACCCTAGACCAACAAGAGCGATTCCTAATTTAGCCTTTTGTGGCCTATTGGAAGATAGCACAATTTGCGGAGCTATAGAAGTGGCGGCGGCTAGTATTCCCATTTTTTGGATAAAGGTTCTTCTTTGTTTTTCCATTATTAAAAATTTAAAAATATTTTATTGTAGTAACACAGTTTTTAAAAACAATCCTTTTTGTGGAATTACTTTTTCTAAGTTTCATTTTCTAAAAATAGTAAAATTTAAACTTATAATTAGGATAACTCCAATATGCTACTCTTTTGATGCCTAAAACGTTAAACTAAAATACCCGAGGGCTGTAGTTATTCCATGGACTCTTTTATTTTATTAAGATTAAGGCTATTGGCCATGGCATTAAAAATAGCATAATAGGTTCCCTTAAGGTCGTATAGAAACTCATGAGTCCCATTTTCGGAAACTGTTCCTTTTTCCATTACAATAATATTCGAAGCATCTATAATCTGTGAAATACTATGAGAGATTATAATTACGGTACGGTCTTTTTTAATGTCATCCAGACTTTTTTTGATTTGTTCGGTTGCTATTGCATCCAAATTGGCAGTCGGTTCGTCCAAAAAGATGATAGGCGGATTTTTAAGAAATATTCTTGCAATTGCAATGCGTTGTTGCTGCCCACCGGATAGGAGGTGAGCTTGGGATTCATATCCGTTGGGAAGTTCTTCTATTTGTTCATGGATATATGCCTTTTTTGCCGCCGAAATGATATCACTGTACTCCTTATCAGTACTTCCGTAAAGAATATTTTCTGCAATGGTACCTTTGAAAATGTGATTTTTTTGCAGTACTAAACCTATATTTTTCCTTAAAAATTTAGTGTTGTACTCTTTTAAATCAACTCCGTCCAAAAATATTTGCCCACGAGTGGGTTCGTAAAATTTATCCAACAGGTTAATAACCGTACTCTTACCTGCTCCGCTTAATCCAATAAGGGCTGAGATTTCATTGGGCTTTATCGTCATGTTTACATTGTGCAAAGCCTTATTTCCATTGGGGTAAACAAAATCAACATTTTTAACCTCAATCAGGCCATGAATTTTGGAAGGTATGAAGGTTCCGGATGATTCTACCTCGTCTGCTTCCAAAATACCAAAGAATCCTTCGGAATAAATCAGCGCATCATTTACTTCATCATAAATTCTATGCAACTGTCTGATGGGAGCAGAAACGTTGTTGAACAATAAAATATGAAAAAGGATGGCTCCTATTGTCATTTGATCAGTTAATACAAAATACGCTGTAAGTACAATGATGATAATGACTCCTATTTGTTCAATAAAGCTTTTGACACTATCAAATAGAAAACTAGTTTTCCGTGTTGCCATTTGGTTTTCTGTCATTTCATATTGAATGGTTTTATGCCTTTCGGATTCAATAGATTCAATAACAAAGGATTTTATAACAGTTATAGAATCAATTAAATTTATAATTCTGTTACTTTTTGTTTCCCTATAATTACGCATGTTACGGCGAAAACCACTTAATTTTTTTGCCTGTAACTGGCTAATATAGAAATAGAGGGGTACAATAAAAATACCCACAAGACCTACGTAGAAATTAGCATAAAACATTGCGCCTAGAGCAACGATGGCGTTTGCGAACAAGGGTAATATCTCTATAAAGAAATTTTGTACCAATCGGGTTAAGCTACCTACCCCTAAATCTATTCGGGTTTGTAACTTACCACTTTCGTTATCAGAAGAGGTGTAGAAGGCCATTCGGTAAGTGAGAATTTTTTCTACGATGGTTTGTGCAAAATCTCTGGAAATAAAAATTCGAAGTTTTTCACCATAAAATTTTTGACCAAACTGCACTATGGAATAGACAATTTCTTTAATCAATAGCACGCTGCTAATAATAAAAATAATATTAAGACCTTCACGCAATGGTGTTTTGGCCACCATTAAATCACTTATAGAGTCGACTGTGTACTTGAGAATAAAAGCATTTACTTGAGCGGCAAAGGAGCCAATAATAGTAAGAAGAAAAGTGTAAAAAACTAAACTTTTATACGGTTTTATATAGGGAACGAGTTTCTTAAAAAGTGAACTAATTGTCATACTGTTTTAGACCTGGATATAAGTGCTGTTCTCCGTAAATGAATCATCAACAGTTAAGTTTTAATTCAAAAGGTTACAATTCACTTATCTAGTGAATTAAATTTCCGATTTCTAAGATAAGCATAAGATTTCTAGTAAGCACGGTTACTATTGAAAAGCATTAACCCAAATTATGAGGAATGAGGAAACTTAAAATTTTAACCTTTAGAAATGTGAGCTAATTGGTTATTAGAAAATCCATAGCTTTAGTTAACCTGTATCATTTCCTAAATAATCTTAACCTTGACTTTTAATTCAGCAATAATTCCAAGAATAGTAGTTAAGGTTTCATTAAGGTTATCCTTTATTAATACATGAGGTATTCGTATGGTTGTAAAACCATTTCTATAGGAACACATGGCATCTTCCAAATCGGTTATCGCATGCTCAGGAGTAATCATTTGGTATTCTGTATCAATTTCAATATTAAGTTTAACCCGTGAAACAGCTAGGTGAACAAAGCGTTTGCCATCCCACCATTCCAGCATAGGTTGTACGCCCGATGTTTTAAGAGCATAGTATAACTTAATGGCTTCTATCGGAGTTCCATTGGTAGATCTTAGTTTCTCCAAGCGGGAAATATGTTTTTCGCACAGTTCTGTACCAAATAGCGTTGTGCCCCATGCATGGGTTTCCGGATTTAAACTTTGTTTACATTCTATGCACTTCATAAAGTATGCATTTACAATTTAGATTTGGGAATAGTATAACCTGTTTTTTTTTCCAATAGTATGCAGGAACCTCTCAATACCCCTTTCTTTTAGATGAAATGCAATTTTTTAGATGAACGGCAGCTATCAAAAATTAGAATTCAATATTTGAGGATGTATTTTCTCTCTTGTTATGATAACCTCTTATATTTACAAAAGCCTTATGCCTCTATAAATAATTCAACTTTGAAAATTTTTAAAAACATCGGACCTGGAGTTTTAGTGGCGGCGGCCTTTATTGGTCCCGGTACAGTTACGGCCTGTACTTTAGCAGGAGTGGGCTTTGGGTATTCTTTGTTGTGGGCAATGTTGCTCTCTATTATTGCTACAATAGTTTTACAAGAAATGGCAGCAAGATTAGGCATTATTACCCAAAGAGGATTGGCAGATGTTATTAAGGAAGAGCTTAAAAAACCATTTTTAAGAAACAGCGTAATAGCAATAATTATTGGGGCCATCCTAATTGGGAATGCTGCATATGAGGCCGGGAATATTGGTGGTGCTGCCTTAGGCTTAGAGGCTATTTTTGGCACTTCGTTTTCAAATTATTATCCAGCTTTTATTGGACTAGTGGCCTTTTTGCTTTTATACTTTGGAAATTATAAATTTCTGGAAAGGATTCTTATTACTTTAGTCGTAGTGATGAGCATATCTTTTGTGGTAACTGCTATTCTGGTAAAACCGGATGTTGTTAAAGTTTTAGCGGGATTATTTGTTCCGAAAATTCCCGAAGGAAGTATTCTTACTTTAATCGCGTTGGTAGGAACTACTGTCGTACCCTACAATCTATTTCTACATACCTCCTTGGTGAGTGAGAAATGGAAGACCAAAGAAGATCTGGGAGCGGCTAGAAAAGATACTTTTATTTCAGTTGCACTAGGGGGTCTGGTTTCCATGTGCATCATAGTTGCTGCCTCATCTATTGGCTTAAATGAAGTTGGCGGGGTGCTGGATTTAGCAAAAGCTTTGAAACCATTATATGGCGAGAGTGCCACCTATTTATTGGGAGTAGGTTTGTTTGCTGCAGGAATAACCTCTGCTATTACGGCACCTTTAGCAGCAGCTTATGTAGCCAATAGTTGTTTTGGATGGAAAATGGGGTTGAAGGACAAAAAGTTTAAACTTGTTTGGATGCTAATTATAGGTTTAGGTGTCTTTTTTTTATCATTTGAGATTAACCCTATAGAAATTATAAAATTTGCACAGGTTGCAAATGGTGTTCTTTTACCTATTATGGCTATTTTTTTGTTGTGGGTAGTGAATAGAGATTCTGTTATGGGCAGCAATAAAAATACCTTGCTTCATAATATAGTTGGAATACTAATCATTCTTTTGGCTATTATTTTAGGACTAAAAACCATATTTACAGTAGTTGGACTTTTATGAGTGAAAAATGGAAAATAGATTTTAATAGTGATGTTGGGGAAGGTTTGGAAAACGAAGCACTATTGTTTCCCTATTTGAGTTCTTGCAGCGTTGCTTGTGGTGGTCATGCAGGTGATATGAACACCATGAAGCATATTGTGCGGTTGGCAAAACAGTTTGATGTAAAAGTTGGAGCTCATCCCTCATATCCTGACAGAGCAAATTTTGGAAGAAAAACGGTTTCTATTCCGTCTAAATTACTTATAGAAAGTATTGAGGAACAGATTAGAAATCTAAAAATTATTTTGGAAGAAGAGCATATGGAGTTGCACCACATTAAAGCTCATGGTGCGCTTTATAATGACATTGCGAAAGACACCATTTTATCCAGAGTGTTTCTAAAAGCTATTAAATCATATAAAAAAACAAGCTACGTATATGTGCCTTATGCGTCTGCAATCGCCTGCGAAGCGTTAACAAGTGGCTTTACTATACAATATGAAGCCTTTGGAGATAGAAATTACAATAAGGATTTAAGTTTGGTCCCAAGAAATTTACCTCATGCTTTGATTGAAAAGCCAATCGATGTAATGAAACATATCATGAGGATGCATCAGGATCATAAAGTAAAGACTATTGAAGGTGATTTTGTAGAAATTTCAGCAGATACCTATTGTATTCATGGCGACACACCTACTGTTTTAGAAATATTGATGTATCTTTCTAAGCGATTTTCAAAAAAATAATCAAAACATTATAAGTGAGTAGCTATCCTATTTCAATAAAATCCTTTGGCCTAAACGCTATTTTAATTGAATGGCCCGAAGAAGTTAATGAAACAATCCTGAATGATATACTTCAATTCACAGCTCATTTAAAGAATACAATCTTGGTGCAGGAGGAGTGGGAGTTAGTACCGGCTTATAATTCTTTAACCATTATCCAAAGGCGAAAGGTGCTGGATTACACTAAAATTTCAGAGCAACTGAGAGAATTGTACCGTACAAAGGAAAATGTAAAATTGGAGCAAAAATTTTTGTGGAGATTACCAGTGTGCTACGATTTAGACTTTGGAATAGATTTGCAAGATGTTGCATTTCAATTAAATAGTAGTGTTGAGGAGGTGATAGCAATTCATACAAAACATACCTATACAGTTTATGGAATTGGGTTTTTACCGGGATTTATGTATTTAGGGGGCTTGCCTGCGAATCTGGAGGTTCCCAGAAAAATATCACCAAGATTAAAAGTAGAAAAGGGATCGGTGGGCTTGGCAGGAAAGCAAACGGGGATTTATCCTCAGGAATCTCCGGGAGGATGGAATATTATTGGGAGTTGTTCAGTTTCTATGTTCAATGTAAATGTTAGCCCGCCTTGTTTTGTTAGTGTCGGTGATAGAATTCAATTCTATCAAATCTCAAGAGCCGAATATGATTTACATAAGATTGAAAGTGAAGTAGGGATTTACCAACTGGAAAAAATTGAAATAGATGCTTAAGTTGGTGAAGTCAGGTTTTTTTACCTCGATTCAGGATGTTGGTAGATTTGGTTACAGGGATAAGGGTGTTCCGGTATCCGGCACAATGGATTCCATTTCTGTCTCACTGATTAATGTGCTTTTAGATAATGAACCTGGTACCTCCGTTCTGGAAATTACAATGACAGGACCAGAATTGTTATTTGAAGAAGACACCTATGTTGCACTGGGTGGAGCAGAATTTTCATGGGTACTAAACAATAAGCCTGTTAAAAGTTACAAAGTTATTAAAGTGTATGCCGGGGATGTACTTTCTTTTGGAAAATTAAAGAAAGGGTTTAGGGGCTATTTGGGTGTTAAAAATGGTTTTCAGATTCCAAAAGTATTGGGAAGTAGCTCTTATTATAAACCAATTACAGCAACAAATCATTTAAAGGATAATTCTCAAATTCCCTATCTACCGTGCGCTTCATTTCAACCTAAAATTCAAGAAATGAAAATAGATTCTTTTTTGGATGAGACACTGTTGGAAGTACATAAAGGTCCGGAATATTCGCTTTTAACAGACAAACAATTGGAATTCCTTTTCTCTAAAACCTATAGCGTCGCCAAAGAAAATGATAGAATGGCATACCAACTAAATGAGCAAATTGAAGGTCATACTATTTCTATGCTTACTTCTGCAACGCTTCCTGGAACAGTCCAACTTACCGCTTCGGGAAAGTTAATTATATTGATGAAAGACGGACAGACCACAGGTGGGTACCCAAGGATTTTACAACTATCAGAAAGGGCAATCTGCATATTGTCTCAAAAAAAAGCCACTGATGTAATTACTTTTAAATTGATTTAATTCTAAACATCAGAGCTGTTAGATTGCAGATTTAAAAATCAATAGTATCGTCTTCATAAAATCCTTCCTTACGCACTTTTTTTCGTTGTGCTTTTATTTCTTTTTTAGTTGGACCAAAATCAGTTTGCTTTTTGGATTTTTTTTGATTTTTAGTCATGCTGTTTTTTGGGATACTTCCATTTTCACCTGCACGCTGATCTTCTATTGGAACTAAGACATCTTTGTGTTTATCTAATCTGTATGAAGCTCCTACAGTTCCAAAAATTCGGGATGGCGTATTTTTAAAACTTGCCCCAAGGTTAGCATCAACTTGTAAATTTTCGCTTAAAAGGTGTGCTACACCACTTCGCAACAAAACATCCGCATATCTATCACTTTGAATTCCTTGATTTTCAATAAATACGCTCCATTTAGGATTTCTAAAGCCATGAGATAAGGAGATAATATAACTTAATTCCGGAAAATCAGTTCCAACTCTATCGTAAGCAATATTGGATATCAACACAAATCTAGGTGTCAGCCGGCTCTGAGTGGCTAACATGACTCTAGGCGAAACGATAGGATCTCCGATATAAAAAGGGTTGTCCCCTAGGTTAAAATTAGCACCGGCATACAAAGATACTGCGGGTAGAAGGTTTTTAAATTGAAACTTATTATTGGCCCTCCAACTGTATAGGTTTGGTTTGTTTCGTTGAGGGTTTTTAAAGGGGTCATAAATAAGATATTTTAATCCCAGGCGGTTTCTGTAAAAATTGGTTCTTCTCTCTTTGATGTCAAAATTTAAAAAGCTAATGTTCTGGGTTTGATAAGTACCCTCCCAATTGATTTCTAAAGACTCAAATAGTAGTCCATATCTAAGAGATAAATCTGCGCCTAAAATCCCTGATTCAGTATCCAAAAGCATATGATCCTGTTGTTCAAAAGCGATACCAAATTCAGCCTGAATTACATTTTTTCCAACCGCATACGCACTAACAGATTGTCCGGGTCGATTTGAATTGATTACATCTGTATACTGCGAAAGCAGTAAAAGAGGACATAAAGAAAGTAGTATTCCTAGGGCGTTATTTTTTTGTAATCTTATTAATCGATGGAAAATAAGCATGATTTTATTATTATTTTAAGATTTTTGAACCCTTTTTACAGTAATAGAATTGTATTTTTGACTTAATTTAATACACTAATATGGGTCTCTTAAGAACGATACTAATCATGGTATTAGTATACTATGTACTTAAAATACTAACCAAATGGTTAGGGCCAAAACTGTTCAATTATGCAGCGAGAAAAACGGAAGAACGATTTAAGGAACAGTTCGGTCAATTTTCCACGCAAAACCAGCCACAGGAAGACACAATAGGCGATATAATTATTGATAAGAATCTCAACAAAAAAAACAAGTCCTCAAAAAAAGTTGGAGAATACATAGATTTTGAGGAAATTGAGTAATTATTACAGCCCAACCACTTCATGAAAACCGAGATAAAAGCATTATTTGTCCACTTTTTTGTTTTTGTATTTTTTGTTTTGGTCGCTTTAGCGTACTTCCACCCTGTACTTCAGGGAAAAGTGATTCTGCAATCGGATATAGTTCAATATACCGGTATGGCCAAAGAGCAAAATGATTTTCGCAAGAAAACGGGAGAAGAACCCTATTGGACCAATAGTGCCTTTGGGGGTATGCCAACATATCAATTAGGAGCCTATTACCCTCATAACTATGTAAAAAAACTAGATTCGGTAATTCGTTTTTTACCGCGTCCTGCAGATTATCTGTTTCTGTACTTTATTGGTTTTTACATCTTACTTTGTTGCCTTAAAGTTGATTATAAACTTGCCGTAGTCGGTGCACTTGCCTTTGGATTTTCAACCTACATGATTATTATTCTTGGGGTGGGACATAATGCTAAGGCCCACGCCATTGGCTATTTACCTCTTCTTTTAGCAGGTATTATCCTTACTTTTCGAAAAAAATATGTATGGGGCTTATTACTCACAGCTATAGCAATGGCCTTGGAAGTAGGTGCCAATCATTACCAAATGACTTATTATTTTATGTTGCTGGTTTTGATTATTGGAGTAGTACATTTTATAGACACCATTCGGAATAAAAGCTACAAGCATTTTTTTACTTCAACAGCAATCCTTCTGGTAGCCGTTCTTTTGGGAATAGCTGCCAATGCTACTAGTTTACTTGCCACTCAGGAATATGCAGATTGGAGTACCAGAGGAAGAACAGAACTAACCTTAAAACCCAATGGCGAACCTAAAAAGAATACCAAAGGTCTTGATAGGAACTATATTACTGAGTATAGTTATGGCATTACAGAATCGTTAAATTTGTTTGTGCCTCGGTTGTTTGGAGGAGCTAACAATGAGAATTTGGGCGAGGAGTCAAAAACCTATAGCTATTTGGTAGAGCAAGGTTTACCTCGAAATAAAGCCCTGGAATTTGCAAGCGGATTACCACTATACTGGGGATCTCAACCTATTGTTGCCGCCCCCGCCTACATTGGGGCTATTATATTTTTTCTTTTTGTCTTAGGTCTGTTTTTGGTTGATGGAAAGGTAAAATGGTGGCTTTTGGCGGGTACTATCATGGCCTTATTATTGTCTTGGGGTAAGAATTTCGGACTCCTTACGGATTTTATGATAGATTATTTTCCGCTTTACGATAAATTCCGTGCAGTGTCATCCATTCAGGTTATTCTGGAGCTATGTATGCCGATTTTGGGAATTTTGTCTCTGGTAGTACTCTTTAAAGAGAATATAACCTCTCAAAAAAAGTTGAATGCCTTAAAAGCAACTTTCGGAATCGTTTTGGCACTTGTGGTGATTCTATTTTTGGTTAAAGGGTTATTTAATTTTGAAGGGGCAAATGACGATAGATATCGCCAATATTTTGGTGATGAGGTAATGGGGATGATAGAATTGGATAGAAAGTCCGTTTATAGCAGCGATCTCATTCGGTCGCTGATTTATGTTGTTTTGGCAGCGGCATGCATTTGGTTTTATATAAAAGGAAAATTGAAACAAACCTTGTTTGCTGTTTTAATAGGTTTGTTTATTGTTTTTGATTTGGTAGGTGTCAATTTAAGGTATGTAAGTGAAGACGATTTTGTTCCCCAAAGACGTATGACAGAGCCTTTTGCTATTTCAGCTGCAGATCAACAAATTCTAAATGATACAAGTATTTATAGAGTCTATGACCCTGCAGAAGGAATCAACGGAGCCAGGACCTCTTTTTTTCATCATTCCATAGGTGGGTATCATGCCGCCAAACCGGCAGGAATCCAAGATTTATTTGATTTTCATATTTACAAAAACAATATCAGGGTTTTAAATATGCTAAACGTAAAATACGTGCTTCAGGAAGATGAAGAGGGTAAAAGTTACCCGGCTATTAATCCCAATGCCAATGGTAATGCCTGGTTTGTTGACAAATTACTTCAGGTGAAGAGTGCAGATGAAGAAATTAGAACCTTGGATAGTTTAGACATTAAAAGCACCGCAGTTGTAAATATATCAACCTTTAAAAACCTAAAACGCTTTGATTTTGATAAGGATTCAACTGCTTCTGTGGTATTAACAAATTATACTCCCAATCATCTTAAGTATCAGTCCAAAAACTCAAATGAGGGGATAATTGTATTTTCAGAAATGTACTACCCTAATGGCTGGAATGCCTATGTGGATGGAACTCTTATTTCACACTTTAAAGTAAATTATGTACTCAGGGCTTTAAATGTTCCTGCTGGCGAACATACCATTGAATTTAAGTTTGAGCCTAAAGTAGTTGAAATAGGAAGTAGAATTACACTAGCCAGTTCTATTGTTCTTGGATTACTTTTTTTAGGAGTTATTGGCTATTCGCTTCGGCAATCTCCGAAAAATGAAGCGGAGGTCTAATGCAAAAGATTCTCATCATCACGTATTATTGGCCACCTGCGGGCGGACCCGGAGTACAGCGATGGCTAAAGTTTGTAAAATACTTAAGGGATTTTAATATAGAACCTGTAGTTTATATTCCCGAGAATCCACATTATCCTTTGTTGGATGACTCTCTTACAACAGAAATACCGGAAGGAATAGCTATTTATTCCCGTACGATTTTTGAACCCTATAAACTGGCGGGTATCTTCTCTAAGAAGAAAACATCTCGCATAAGTTCAGGAATTATTTCGACAAAAAATCAGTCTTTCGTTGAAAAAGTAATGCTTTGGATTCGAGGAAATTTTTTTATTCCGGATGCCCGTAAATATTGGATAAAACCATCAGTTCGCTATTTGGAAAACATAATAGCAAAAGAGAAAATAACCCATATAATCACTACAGGACCTCCTCATAGTGTTCATCTAATTGGCCATGGTTTAAAACAAAAACTCTCCGTAAATTGGATGGCAGATTTTAGGGATCCGTGGACATCTATTGGCTATCATAACAAACTTAGGCTAAGTCGCGCTTCCCAAAAAGCACACAAACATTTGGAGCACTTGGTGCTTAATAGTGCAGATAAAATTGTAGTAACCAGTAATCAGACAAAAAAAGAGTTTAAACAAATTACAGCGAGGTCAATAAAGGTTATTACTAATGGATATGATGCCCTCTCCACTAAGAAAACCAAATTAGATGAAAAATTTACCATTTCTCATATAGGTTCTTTACTCACCGGCAGAAATCCTAAAAATCTTTGGGCAGTGCTCAAACAGTTGATAGAGGAACATCAGGACTTTAGAACTTTTTTTCAGCTCCAGCTAATTGGTATTGTAAGTTTGGATGTGTTAGAAGCCATTAAGGAATTTGGTTTAGAACCCCACTTGAAGTTAGAGGGGTATCTTTCTCATACCGATGCCCTACATGCCCAAAGAAAATCACAAATACTGTTATTGGTTGAAATTGATGCAGTGGCTACTCAAGGAATTATTGCCGGTAAATTGTTTGAATATATGGCGGCGCAAAGGCCAATTTTAGGATTTGGACCCAAAAACTGGGAGGTAGCTGATATAGTAAAAGAAACCAATACAGGTGTTGTTTTTGATTATCATGAACAGAACAGATTAAAAAAACTGTTGCTGTTTTGGTTTGAAGAATATCTGCATGGCCGTTTACATGTTACAGCTACCGGGATTGCAAAATACAGTAGGAGGGAACTCACAAAAGAATTAGCAAATTACATCGCATGGGAATAATTCTGAAACAATCGTTGAGCAATACCTTGGTTACTTATCTGGGTTTTGGCATTGGTGCTGTCAACACCTTGTTTCTTTACACGCGATTTTTAACCCCGGAGTATTATGGCTTGGTGAACGTGATACTGTCTGTATCTGCGGTTTTAATGCCATTGTTAGCCTTTGGGGTACCAAATACTTTAGTAAAATTCTACAGTAATTTTAAAGAAGTTAATGAATCTGATGGCTTTTTAACCCTTATGCTCCTCTTGCCGCTATGTTTAATAATTCCGATAGGTGTAATTTCCTTTGCAGCCTATGAGAGCATAGGTAATTTCTTGTCCAAAGAAAATTCAATTGTTAAAGGGTATGTCTGGTATATTTTTTTGATTGGAGTAGCAATGGCTTATTTTGAGGTTTTTTATGCCTGGACCAGAATTCAGCTTCGGTCTGTTTTTGGAAATTTCATGAAAGAAGTGTTTAATAGGATAGGAGTTATGGTGCTCTTGTTTCTTTTACATTTTGAGTTCATTTCCCTCTCTTCTTTTTTAAAACTTTATGTTGTTCTTTATTTATTACGAATGGTGGTGATGCAGGTATATGCATTTAAGCTCAGAAGACCAAAGTTCAGGTTTCAATTTCCGAAGAACACCCCTTCAATTCTGAATTACAGTGCATTAATTATTTTAGGTGGATCTGCGGCTATAATACTTTTAGAGGTAGATAAAGTAATGCTAAATCAATTTATTAAAATTGATAACGTAGCCTACTATAGTGTTGCTGTTTTTATTGCCACGGTGATTGCTGTACCCTCGAGATCTATGCATCAGATTACATATCCACTAACAGCAGAGCTTTTGAATAGAAAGGATTTTGATGGACTAAAACAGCTATATAAAAAAAGTTCTCTAACCCTTTTTATAATTTCCGGATTTATTTTTATTTTGATTATTTTAAATCTTGAGGAGCTATATCTGTTGCTTCCGGAGGACTACAGAGGCGGTTTCATAGTTGTTTTCTTAATAGGTTTATCCAGAGTTTATGATGCTTTATTAGGAAATAATAATTCTATACTTTATAACTCGGATTATTATAAAGCTCTACTTATGATGGGTGTTTTTCTAGCTGTAATGACCATCCTTTTTAATTTATGGCTAATTCCAAAATATGGGATAAATGGTGCTGCTTATGCTAGTTTTGCTGCTTTTTTTATTTATAACACTATTAAATTACTTTTTGTAAAACTAAAATTTAATCTACTGCCATTTACAAAAGAAACCTGGCAAGTTCTTGCCCTGTTTTTGGGATTTGGGGTTATCTTTTCTTTTATGCATTTCCCTTTTCATCCTATTGTAAACATTGGATTAAAAAGTCTTATAGTGATTATTCTATTTTTGGTTCTTCTCTTCAAATTAAATTTGTCAGAAGATGTGCAAGGAATTTTCAGTAAGTTCTTGAAAAATAAAACCCCGAAGCAGTAAATTCGCTCCGGGGCTTTAACCAACTAACCAACCTAAAAACTATTATTGAGACCTTCTTGTACTGCTGCTTCTTTGGGATGCAGCAGACGTACCTCTTGTATTACTGGAAGAAACCCTACTTTCAGCTCTGGGGGTAGCACTTCTTGATGAAATTGTGCTACTTCCTTTGGATCCTTTAGTAACAGCAGGTCTTTCTGAAACCCTCCGCTGCGGTGCAGAACTATTATTGCGATTATCGCTCCTTACCACGTTCGAGCTACTTCTGTTTGCTTGAGTACTTTGCGGAGCAGTTACCTGCTGCTTTTTATTTTCAGAACTGCTAACCGAGCTTCTATTATTAACAGGAGCTGTGCTTCTGTTAACATCACTTCGATTTACTGAGCTGTTTCTTTGCACCGTTGTGGCCGTTCTGTTACTTCCTGTATTGGACAAGCTTGCCCTATTCTTAATAGAAGTATTCGTTCTACCGTTATCGCTTCTGGAAACAGTATTTCTGTCAATATTCGATGAACGTCCCGTTGCATTTCTGTTTACAGTACTATTAGTTCTGTAGGCTTCTGTTCTTCTACTGCTATTTTCTCTTACAGCTACACGATTATCATTTCTATATACACTGGCTCTACGCTGATGTACCCGGTTATCATACCTATGCTCACGACCTATATTAGCATAAACTACTCTGCTGTTATTATAGTAAGGAGCATAATAGGTATATCTTACAGGATTATAAAACCTTCTATATGGTCTGTTATATACTAAGCAGAAACCAAGAGCTGGTCTTACAAAGTAACCATGAAATGGGGCATAGATGTAATTCCTGTTATATATGTTTATAAATCCGCTGTGGTGGCTGTAAAACCCATTGCGATTATAGAAAACAACCATTCCACCCAATCTATGAACCCTACCGTTGTTGTAACGAATATCTACATTTCCAATTTGAGTTACACGACCATAAAAATCGTAGTAAACAGGAATATTTTCTACTTGGATTACGGCACCATAGTCATCATACTGAACAAAAGGATTGTAATTAAATCCGGAGTTGAATGTTATATTGGTGTTTCTAAAGTTTACATTGGCATTAACACCACTTACTTGATCTATATAAAAATCGAACTCGCCATCAGGATATACAGAAAAGGTAATTCCATTTTCCACAAAAATAAAGGAGTTATTATAGCCATAAGCATTGCGTGGTGCAACCTTATCTTCTAACGTAACAGCTGATGCATTTGAGGCACCAAAAATAAGCGCTGTAAAAATGAGTGCTAAATTTCTCATGATATAAGGTTTTAAGTTTCTGAAAGCAACTATTTGCATTCAGATTCATATTACCAAACAGCGTGCCAAAAAATATTACATTTTATAATAAATTGATAATCAATTATATAAAATTATAAAATGAGCAATTAGTTAGTAAATCGTAAAGAAAAATGTACAATATTACATATGAGAGTAACTTAGTTTTTCTCTTAGGTAATGAGCGGTGTAGGATGCTTTATTCTTCAATATTTGTTCAGGTGTTCCTTGGACAACTAGCTGTCCCCCATTTTCGCCACCTTCAAGGCCAAGATCTATAATGTAATCTGCACATTTAATTAAGTCAATATTATGTTCAATGACCACTATGGAATGACCTTTTTCTATCAACGCATCAAAAGCCCTTAGAAGTTTTTTAATGTCATGAAAGTGAAGCCCTGTGGTTGGTTCGTCAAAAATAAACAAGGCTTTATCCTGCGTACTTCCCTTCACTAGAAAAGATGCCAATTTAATGCGTTGGGCTTCTCCACCTGAGAGTGTGGAAGAGGATTGCCCTAAAGTGACATACCCCAGACCAACATCTTGAAGCGGTTTCAACTTACCAACAATTTTGTTCTGTTTGTGCACTTCAAAAAAGGACAAAGCATCATCAATGGTCATATTTAGAAGATCATCTATATTTGCCTCTTCAAATTTTACCTCCAGAATTTCCTTTTTGAATCGTTTACCATGGCACACATCACAATCCAAATGCACATCAGCCATGAACTGCATTTCTATGGTGATTTCACCTTCACCTTTACATTTTTCGCATCGCCCACCATCAACGTTAAATGAAAAATGCTTAGTTTGATAGCCTCTGAGCTTGCTGAGTTTTTGACTGGCGTATAGGGTTCGAATATCATCATAAGCCTTTATATAGGTAACCGGATTGGATCTGGAAGACCTGCCAATAGGGTTCTGATCTACAAATTCTATATGTTTTACAGATTGGTATTTTCCGCTGAATTCCGTGAATTGCCCTATTTTCTCTCCATAGCCCCCAATTTCCTTCAATAACAAGGGATAGAGCAATTTTTTTACCAAGGTTGTTTTACCACTACCGGAAACTCCTGTTACTACAGTTAGCACGTTTAGCGGAAAGGTAACATCAATGTTTTTTAGATTGTTTTCTCGAGCCCCTTTTATCTCTATGTAATTCTTGAAAGCTCTACGCTCTTTGGGTACAGCTATTTCAAGGTTTCCATTTAAGTATCGCGCTGTAAGCGAAGAAGATTTTAATATTTCGGAAAGAGGACCTTGGGCTACCACATGGCCTCCTAGGGTACCCGCTTCCGGACCTATGTCTATAACTTCATCAGCGGCCTTCATAATATCCTCATCATGCTCTACAACAATAACGGTATTCCCCAGATCACGTAAGGATTTAAGAACATTTATTAAATTTTCTGTATCTTTAGGATGCAACCCAATACTAGGCTCATCCAGAATGTACATAGAGCCCACAAGACTACTACCCAAAGATGTAGCCAAATTAATACGTTGACTCTCTCCACCGGATAAACTATTCGATTTTCTGTTTAAGGTTAAGTAGTTTAATCCAACTTTATCTAAAAACCCAAGTCGGCTTTCTATTTCTTTTAGTAATCGCGAGGCAACTTTAGCATCAAAATCTCCCAGAGTTAGCTCTTTAAAGAATGCTATTAGTTTTGCAATAGGGAGTTCTACAAGATCAGAAATAGATTTCCCGCCAACTTTTACGTAATCGGCATCAGCTCTTAAGCGTCTTCCTTTACAGGAATTACATTTTGTTTTACCCCTATATCGGGATAGCATAACTCGGTTTTGAATTTTATAGCTTTTTTCCTCGAGCATTTTAAAAAAATCATCAAGACCCATAAAATGGGAATTTCCTTCCCAGACCAATTGTTTTTGTTCTGATGTAAGCTGAAACCAGGGTTTATGAATGGGAAAGTCGAATTTATAAGCACTATTCACCAGTTCATCTCTGTACCATCCCATGCTTTCTCCTCTCCATGGAAAAATGGCATTTTCAAAAACAGATAAGGCTGTATTTGGAATAACAAGATCTTCGTCAATACCAATAACATCACCATATCCTTCACATTTTGGGCAAGCACCATAGGGATTGTTAAAACTAAAAAGATGGACGTTTGGTTCAGGAAAAACAATTCCGTCCAACTCAAACTTATTGCTAAATACGGTTTGTTTCGCAGTAGCTAAGTCTTCAATAATGCATTGTCCCTTACCTTCAAAAAAAGTGGCGTCAATTGCATTTGCTAGTCTATTGTAAAAATCTTCATCATCTCTGGTTATGATTCTATCAACCACTAAAAAGAATGATTTTCCTATATCTTCGTTAACCTCATCTATTCTCAAAATTTCACCATTGTATTTGATTCTTGCAAACCCTTGTTTTGAAAGTAGTTGAAGCGATTTAATGGAATTTTTGTCTTCGGCTATTGTAATAGGAGCAAGCAATAATAATTTGGATTCTTCTTTATAGGTTTTTACAAAATTTATTACGTCCGATACAGTATGTTTTTGCACCTCTTTTCCTGAAACAGGAGAAAAAGTGTGGCCGATTCTTGCATATAACAGCTTTAAATAATCATAGATTTCTGTTGTGGTACCAACCGTAGATCGCGGGTTGGTAGAATTAACTTTTTGTTCAATAGCTATTGCAGGTGATATACCTTTAATATAATCTACCTTTGGTTTGTCTAATTTGCCCAGAAATTGCCTCGCATAAGATGATAAGCTCTCTACATAACGCCTTTGACCTTCGGCATAAAGGGTATCAAAAGCCAAACTGGATTTTCCGGAACCGGATAACCCTGTAATGACTACCAATTTATTTCTGGGAATAACTACATCTATATTTTTTAAATTGTGCAGTTTTGCTCCTTTAATTACGATGTTTTCTTTGGTGTTAATTGTGCTTAGTGTAGTCATGAATATTCTTAAAGCTGCAAAGATACATCAGGAACGTTTTAATAACTACTTTGTGCTCTTTTACATTACATTTTAAGTCATCCACAACTTTGTTTTTTTGTTCCGATTATATTTTTACTATATTTGAAGTCTCATTAAAACATCGAATCGCCTATACAGCAATAATTACTTTTTAAATTAAATTTTTGGTATAAGCCCTTTCACCCTGAAAGGTGCCCCTAATTTTAACAAAAAAAAGTAATTCGTATGGAACTACAAATCGATGATTCGATATTAGTAAAAGACTACATCAACGGAGATGAAAAGGCTCTTGAGGCACTTATTCAAAGACATAATCAACGTATAACCAGTTTTATCTATTCTAAAGTAATGGATAGAGACATCACTGAAGATATTTTTCAGGATACTTTTATAAAGGTAATACGAACATTAAAAAAAGGGACCTACAGCGAAGAGGGTAAATTTTTACCTTGGGTAATGCGTATTGCACATAACCTTATAATAGATCACTTTAGGAAAAACAAAAGAATGCCAATGTACCGAGGTAGTGATGAATTCAATATCTTTTCAGTAATTGGTGATGAGAAACTGAATGCAGAAAAGCAAATCATTAAAGACCAAATCGATATGGATTTGGCACTAATGATTCAAGAACTGCCGGATGATCAAAAGGAAGTAGTTACAATGCGCTTATATCAGGATATGAGTTTTAAAGAAATATCTGAGAATACAGGGGTTAGTATTAATACAGCATTGGGTAGAATGCGGTACGCTCTTATTAACCTTAGAAAAATGGTTGAGAAGCATAACATTGTTTTAACGAATTAATAAGCAGTAGGTCGACTAAGACTAATTTTCCAATTAGAGTTGCGTTCTTTTATCAAATAAACGCAAGTACGATGGAAAAAAGCTACACTGAAAAAAAGGGTGAATGTAAACTAGTTAAGGCCAGCCCGGAAACAGTTCAATTTTTATTGAATTATTCCAAGTCACTACATATAGTAAATTACGGTACTATACAGTTTGAAAATAATGTGAACTAATTACTCTCCAAACAATACTAATGCATTCTTTAGGCTCTCTAAGGAGTGCATTTTCGTTATATGCAAAAGGCTGTTTTATTTTTAAAAGGCAAGCCTCTTTTGCAGCCCTTCTACTTCGCAACTCTTTTTTTTAAAATTTATTTTATCCAAAAATAAAAATGTAGGGTTTCACATCACAAAAATGGTGTTTGACAACAATGTTTTTTTCCTGCTGTCCCATTTATATACTTTTAAATTGTAATTAAAAAATAGCATTGCATTAGTCTCTAATTACAACAAAATAGAAATAGAAATAACCAAAGTCCTTTGGCAGAAATAATAAGACGCATGCTAGGGCCCAAATTTTAACCAAAAAAAGTAAGTTTTATGGAACTACAAATTGATGATTCGGTACTTGTAAAAGATTATATCAATGGAGAAGAAAAGGCCTTAGAAATTCTTATCCACAGGCATAACCAGCGGATTACCAGTTTTATCTATTCCAAAGTAATGGACCGGGATGTGGCTGAGGACATTTTCCAAGATACTTTCATTAAAGTAATTAAAACCTTAAAAAAGGGAACCTACAGCGAGGAAGGTAAATTTTTACCATGGGTCATGCGAATTGCTCATAACTTGATTATTGATCATTTTAGAAAAAACAAAAGAATGCCAATGTTTCAGGGGACGGATGATTTTAATATTTTTTCTGTAATCGGAGACGAAAAACTAAATGCAGAGAAGCAGCTCATAAAAGATCAAATAGATACTGATTTAAACATGTTGATAGAAGAGCTGCCAGAAGATCAAAAGGAGGTTCTTTTAATGCGTATATATCAAGATATGAGTTTTAAGGAAATATCTGAGAATACGGGTGTTAGCATAAATACAGCTTTAGGAAGAATGCGCTATGCATTAATAAACCTTAGAAAAATTATTGACAAACATAATATTATACTTACCAATTAAGATTACTTAAATACAGCAAACAATATTTCCATTTTAGCTGCGTTATTCTTTTGTAATAATGCTATATAGATATGGAAAAAATTTACTCTCAGAAAAAATTAGGATGTAAACTTGTCAAAGTGCGCCCTGAAACTGTACAATTTTTAGTACAGTATTCTCAGTCGCTTCGGATTGTGGAATACAAAAATTTGCAGTTCGAGAATAATTTGAATTAACAAGCTTCAACCCATACCCTTTTTTTTATAGTATGCACTTATTATTGGTTTTCTGCCAATGGTTTTGGTGATAATATCCTTTTCCAAATTCCATCCTCTGGCCGGGGAATACTCACGACCATACCATATCATTTGCAAATGCAATTTATTCCATAATTTTCGCTCGAAAAGGCGTTTTGCATCTTTCTCAGTTTGAACTACATTTTTTCCGTTAGAAAACCCCCATCGATACATTAATCTATGAATATGCGTATCTACAGGGAAAGCGGGAATACCAAAGGCCTGCGAAACGACCACACTTGCTGTTTTATGGCCTACACCGGGTAATTCCTCTAACAAATCAATCTCCTGAGGAACCATACCGCCGTACTTCGCTAGAAGGATTTGTGAAAGTCCGTGAATTGCTTTAGACTTCATAGGTGAAAGTCCAACGGGCCTTATAATATCACGAATTTCGTTCACTGAAAGTTTCACCATATCAAAAGGATTATCGGCTTTCTCAAATAACAAAGGAGTTATTAGATTTACTCTAACGTCTGTACTTTGGGCAGACAAAAGAACCGCAATTAATAAAGTATAGGGGTCTTTATGGATTAAAGGAACGGGAATAACAGGGTATAATTTGTCAAGAGTATTTATTGTAAAAGAAACTTTTTCGGCTTTCGTCATTTTTTTAATGGCTTGGGAGTGTCGTATCTTTGTAAGGAAAAAGCGAATTTAAAAAAAAACTGCTATGCAAACACTAAAAAAAGGGGACAAGGTTCCGGAATTCTCCGCTAAAGATCAAGATGGAAAGCTAATTAAGTTATCAGATTACAAAGGTAAAAAACTCATTGTCTTTTTCTACCCGGCTGCAAATACGCCTAGTTGTACGGTTGAGGCCTGTAATCTAAGAGATAATTATGAAAGACTTACGGCAAATGGTTTTCATCTCTTGGGGGTAAGTGCCGACTCCCAAAAGAAACAAGCAAATTTTAAGCGAAAGTACCATCTTCCATTTCCCTTGTTGGCCGATGAAGACCATACGATACTCAATTTATTCGGAGTTTGGGGACCAAAAAAGTTTATGGGAAGGGAATTTGATGGTATTCACCGAGTAACTTTTGTCTTGGATGAGAACGGAATTATAACAAATGTAATAGATAAAGTGGTTACCAAATCGCATGCAGATCAAATTCTTTGAGAAGCAAAGTTTTTGAAAATTTCCATATGAAAAAGGGGTCATAGGGTTTTGTTACCCAATGGTCCCTTTTTCTGTTTATTGTCTTTATTAACAAAGGCGTCGTAAATAGCTTATCTTTACTGTATCAGTCAGCTAATCTTAAGAAATCTTTCAGTGTTTTTCTTATGGAGTATTCACACTATCAATTAAACCCAACTGTTGTCAATGAAACTTTACATCAAATATATGGTTTCCATACGGTGCAAAATGGCAGTTAAAGGGCTGTTAGATGCATTGGGAATTCCTTATGGTTTGGTAGATTTAGGTGAAGTTACGACCAAATCAGATTTAAGTCAGGAACAAATTCAAGCAATTGGTAGGGAACTAAAAAAAATGGAGCTTGAATTAATGGATGATAAAAAATCTGTTCTAATTGAAAATCTAAAAAAAGTAGTGATAGAGATGGTTCATTTTGAAGTAGACTACCCTAAAATAAAGCACTCAGATTATATTAGCCAAAAACTAAAACACAATTATACTTATTTGGCGGATTTTTTCTCCGAATCCATGGGTATGACCATAGAACACTTTATCATATCGCATAAAATAGAAAAAGTAAAGGAATTGCTTTTATATGATGAGCTTTCCTTAACTGAAATATCCTACCGCCTGCAATATAGCAGTGTGGCACATCTGTCAACTCAATTCAAAAAAGTAACTGGACTCACACCAACCTTCTTCAAAAAATTAAAGCATAAAAAGAGATCTCCCTTAGAAAAACTGTGAATAATATAATTTATTCATAGAATTGTGTAACACTTTTCTTTCTAAAATTGGCAATCTTTGATTTGAGAAGAAAATGAAAGCACCACTTATTTAAAGATTTGTGTGGTTTTAGTTTGTTCTTAATAAAGAACGTGTTACCAACACTTTACTATGAAACTCTATATTAAATATATGGTCTCCCTGCGCTGTAAAATGGCGGTTAAGGAAGAGTTGGATAATTTGGGAATAGTTGATTACAGCATAAAACTAGGTCAAGTTAACCTTAGAAATAAAATCACCAAAGAACAACGTATTATTATAAGCGATAGGTTGTTGAAACTAGGTTTGAAATTATTGGAAGACAAAAAAGCCGTTCTTATAGAGCGAATAAAGAATATAGTAATAGAAGTAATACATTATTCAGAAAATGAACGCATTAAAGTTAATTTTTCTCATTTTCTCAGTACAGAACTAAAGCATGATTATAATTACCTGGCCAATTTGTTTTCTGAAACCACCGGTATTACCATAGAGCAGTTTTTAATTTCTCATAAAATAGAGCGGGCGAAAGAGTTACTTCTATACAATGAGTATAACCTCACGGAAATAGCTATGTTTCTGGATTATAGCAGTGTATCGCACTTATCCAACCAATTTAAAAAAGTAACCGGATTAACACCTACATACTTTCGGGAACTTAAAGACTATAGAAGAAGACAAACTTTAGAGAGTTTATAAAAAAATCAAATAAAATTATTAATCTGTAACCATTTAAAAAAATCAATTATGGGAAATTTACTTTATTATGTAGCTGTTATTTTGATAATTCTATGGCTTGTGGGCTTTTTGGGATACAGCGCCGGGGGACTAATTCACATACTCTTGGTTATCGCCATTATAGCAATACTTATAAGGGTCATACAGGGAAGAAAGATTTAAGAAAGTAAAATTCCCAAAATGGACCACTCCAATTTGGAGTAAGAATGGAGGTACTTTAGAATAGATTAATTCAGATTTTTTAATGGTTCTTTAGAAACTGAAAAATGCTATTAAAAGTGACTAGCAAAATTAATTATGTAATCTTTGGCTATAATTTTATAAAAGCTCTCATTTTGAAAACCTTAGATTTGTTTTATAGTATAAGAGACCTTTCGGGATTACAAAAAATCAAAAAAGAAAGGCTTTTACTAACTAAAGGAGGTTCCTACTGGAAAATCCTGTTATTATAATAGTATGGTTGGTTGGTTGAAAAGGGGAACATTTATTTGTTCCCTTTTTTTGTGAAATGAAATTCTTATGACACAAAAAATGATTTCTTAGAGTCTTGAACAGTGCACGTTCATGTCCTATTTTTACACCATGCAGTATTGAAATTGTTTGGTGGTCTAAATTTTAATGGAATCACATTTAATTTTTTGTAACTTTTGAACTTTATATTGATTCTGCCTGCTAAAATGAATTCTAATTAGTTTTCAAAAATTGACTTTATTTGTGTAAGCAGAATTTTTATTTAGATGAAACCAACCTAAAATTAATTATGACCCCATTTAGCTTGAAGTCCATTTTTCTAGTTGATGATGATGAAATTTCAAATTTTTTGAATAAAATTTTAATCAAAAATTTGGAACTGGAGGTTCCTGTATTTACTGCCAGTAATGGGAGGGAAGCTTTGAATAGTTTAGAGGAAAGAACCATAGGTGCAAACGGGGAAAGCATAACCCCTTGCCTATTAATTTTGGATATTAATATGCCTGTTATGAATGGATGGCAATTTCTGGAGGCTTTTGATAGGCGATTCCCTCCTGAAATAAAGAATAACATTACCATAATAATGATTACTGTAAGTGAAGACGAACGGGATGTCATTAGAGCCACCAATAATTCTCTTGTTATGGATTACTTTCATAAGCCCTTGTCTGAAGAAAAGTTGTTGGAAATAATGTTAAATTATTTTTCATTGGGTGATTAATGCAATAGCATTTTCTTAATCTTTAGTACTATTTCTTTTCTTAAATTTATGATAGCTAAGAGCATTTAAAGTGTTGATTCTCTATTAGATAAATGCATCCTTAGGCCTTCACATTTTATTTTTGTATTGCAATGCCTTGCAATACAATACTAGTATTCTCTTTTTACTAACTATAGCTTTTAGATACAGAGAATGTAATGTTATAACATTTTTATAAAGTTGTATAACACAATTCTTATGTGAAACCAAGTCCTTTACCAAACTCTTTTATATGAAACACCAAGACTTAATTTGGCCTTTCATGAACTGGAACAAGGAGCAGTATTATTTTAATGTATGCAACTATGAAAAATGAAAAGACGATTACTGCCCTAAACCATTTAATAGAGCTTCATAACGATAGAATTGAAGGCTACGAAAGTGCCACAAACGAAACAAGGGAGGTAGAATTGAAGCCTTTGTTTCTGCGTTTTGCACGTACTAGTATTGATTGTAGAGCAGAACTTGTTTTGGAGGTAACTCGACTGGGAGGAGCACCTGCGGGAGGAACACAAATTGCTGCCAAGTTTAACCGGATCTGGGTAAATCTGAAAACAGCTCTAAGCAATAATAATCAGACTATAATACTCGGATCATTGGAGCAAGGAGAAGATGTTGCACTAAAATCATATACTGACATTTTAAAGGATGGTATGGAATATCTTAATCCTGCGCAGCAGAGGTTATTAGAGGAGCAATATTTGATGCTGAAACTAGATCATGATGCCGTAAAAGAGTTACGTGACAAATTATTAATTGAACATGACTAAGTCTTTTTTTAAAGTTTTCGAAATATCGGGCAATCGGCTGTCTTATGTCATATATGCTATGGCTGCCTTATTATTTATGAATTGGTTAGTAAATATTTTTCTTTATGAATCCGGACCTATTATTCATATAGCACTTTTTAACGCGGGTGTGTTGGCCAAATTGGGTAAAGTTGTTAATAAATAAATTAATTAGTATAAAAATAAGAAGTATGAAATCAGGAAAAACGGTATTAGGTATAATTGCAGGGTTTGCGACTGGGGCATTGGTAGGTATTTTATTTGCACCGGAGAAAGGGTCAAAAATTAGAAAAAAAATAGCACGAAAAGGTGAAGATTATATGGACAGCATAAATGAAAAATACTCTGAATTAAAGGATGGAGTAGCCCATACTTACAGTGATACCAAATCGGAAGTAGAAACCTATTTAAACAAAGGGAAAACCAAAATAGCTGACTTAACTAAAGATGGCAGTAATAACTTGGGTTAGAGCATAACGGAAGTAAAGTTCCTAATTTCTTAATAAAGAATTGAAGTAAAGCACTGTTGAATTTATTTAACAGTTAAAAAAGGGCAGGAACTCAAAAACACTGCTCTTTTTCTTTTTTTTGAACATAAAAGATGAGGGAGTGGTTTAGTAAACACTAGTTATCATCTAAATTTCTTTAGTAAATTATTATATAAACATCCCCGTTAATTCTGTAACAGTGCCATTTGGGAATTGCCCCACCTTTACATCAAATTGAGACTTGTTTAATCATAAAGACAATTCGATTTTAATGCAAAGAATTAAGCCCGGTTTTCAATAAATCAAATGTTTTAATCGCAGAATTATGAGAAAATGTTTAGTGCTACTTGCTGTATTGTTAGCTTTTATTGCACTCTCTGTATGGATGAGATAGCAGGTATTTTAATAAATAACTTTAATAAAAGTAAAATATAATTATGTCTGTACAGACGAAAAATATAGTAATTTTTGGAGCCTCCGGACACGGTAGTGTGGTATTAGATTGCTTAGAGAAAATGGGTAATTTTGATGTGGTTGGTTTTATTGATTCTTTTCAAAGGAAAGGAACAAAGATTTTTGGCTATGAAATTTTAGGGAATGAATTGGATCTTCCACTTCTTGTAGAAAAATATGCTATTCAAGGAGGTATAGTAGCCATAGGCGATAACTGGACGCGGCATCTTATGGTACAACGAATTTTATCCGTTTTTAAAAACTTTAATTTTATTTCTGCAATACATCCTACTGCTGCTATAGGAAAGGATGTTAAAATAGGTAAAGGAGTAACCATTATGCCGGGAGCTATAATTAACTCTAACACCGTTGTAGGTGATTTTTGTATTATTAATACAAACTCCTCTTTGGGTCATGATGGAAATCTTAAACCATTTTCAACACTCTCTCCCGGGGTTTGTGTAGGGGGTAATTTCACGTTAGGACAATTTTCAGTAGTGTCCCTTGGAGCTAAGGTAATTGAAAATGTATGTATAGGAGCACATACGGTAATCGGTGCAGGATCTTTAGTTTTGCATGATATTCAGGAAAAAGTACTGGTGCACGGTTCGCCGGCGGTTGTAGTTCGAAACAGGGCTATTGGAGAATCCTATATGGGGAAAAAGAAAAAGGTTGATTATCCAAAATTAGTACATCAATCAAAGTCTATTATTTTGTCCTTATTTAATCAGAATACCGAGGCTAGCTTAAAACCAATCCCTTAAAATCTTGGGAACTTCATGGCAATTTAAATTTTATTAGCTTTCCTCTTCCTCTTTGACCAATTTTCGGGCGAACAATTTTTTCTTTTTAATCATGTCAGCAATTCCTTGCGGCATTACTTCTTCCCAACCTGATTCGTTATTGATTATTTTCTTTAAGACGTCTCTTGAAAAAATATGCAGAATTTCCGGATCGTAATCTATAATGTCTACCACTTTACCATTATACTTGAAAAACTTGTAAAGTTCTTTCATTCTAGGGTGTACCTTAACATTATTACTGGTCATAATTTGCCCGGTTTCTTCATTTTTCATGGGATATAGATACACTTTCAAATCTTTAAAAAACAACTTGCCAAACGCCTCCAAAATACCACCACTTAAGTGCCTGTAGTACTTTTCGTCAAATACATCTACCAAATTATTTACACCCATGGTTAGTGCCATTCTTGCCTTAGTAAAGTCACTAAAGTACTCTACCAGTTTATAGTATTCCTGAAATTTGGAAATCATTACGGTGTGTCCTAATGAACAAAGTAATTCCGCCCTGTCCATAAAGTCCTGCTCATCTATTTCTCCTGATGCTTTGAGGTTAGAAAGTGTAATTTCAAAAATTACAATTACATTCTCTTCTTCAACAGTTTGCTCTCTAATAAAAATCTCATAGGATTTTTGAAGCATATCCATGTTTACCTTAGTCACTGGTCTAAAACTTCCCCTTAAAGCTAGAATGTTTCGTTTGTACAAAATAGCAGCGGGTTGCAAGTTGTTCCCATCCGGACCAAACATCACCGCATCGGTCATATCATTTCGTATCAGCTGTAGACTCATTAACCTGTTGTCTACATTTTTAAAGTGTGGCCCTGAGAAATTTATCATATCAATCTCTAAGGTATCTTTATCTATATGATCGTATAGGTATTTTAAAAGTTTTCTAGGCTTATCGTACTTAAAGAAAGCTCCATAAATAAGGTTTACACCAACAACTCCCAAGGTTTCTTGCTGTAGTCTTGCTTCGTTCTGCTTAAAGCGAATGTGAAGTACTATTTCATCATATTCTTTTTGCTTAGGATCTAATTGATATCGGATTCCTAACCAACCATGCCCTTTATACCGTTTGGAAAAATCTATGGTCGCTACTGTATTTGCATATGAAAAAAACAGTCGCTCCGGGTGTGCTTCCCTGCTAATTCTATTTTCCATATTTTGCATTTCATGGGAGAGCATTTTTTTTAGACGCGGTTGCGTTACATATCGCCCATCTTCTTCTATCCCATAAATGGCATCGCTAAAGTCCTTATCATATGCACTCATCGCTTTTGCAATAGTACCTGAAGCACCACCAGCCTTAAAAAAATGGGCTGAGGTTTCCTGACCTGCACCAATTTCTGAGAAAGTACCGTAAATATCTGGATTTAGGTTTATTCTAAGTGCCTTAGCTTTAATAGAAGGTATATTTTCAAATGCAGTTTCCTTATTTACAAAAGAACTCATGTTAAGAATTTTTAGTTAAACAAAGTTAACAACATTGCCCAATCTACTAAATAAATAAGTTATAAATTTGATTTAAAACCTCATAACAGTTGAAAATTACGTTTTTAGGCACCGGTACCTCTCAGGGAATTCCGGTAATTGGTAGTAGGCATCCTGTTTGTCTCAGTAAGGACCCAAAAGACAAGAGGTTACGGGTTTCTGTAATGTTATCTTGGGACAATTTTAATTATGTGATAGATTGTGGTCCCGATTTCAGACAACAAATGCTTACTCACAAGGTTTCTAAATTAGATGGAATTTTATTTACACATGAACATGCGGACCACACGGCAGGAATAGATGATATTCGGCCATTTTTTTTTAGACAAGGAGATGTACCCGTCTTTGCCCACGAACGGGTAATTGATTCTTTGAGGCAAAGATTTGATTATATTTTTGCTGATGTTAATAGATATCCGGGCGCACCGGCAGTACAGGTGAATGTCGTAAAAAATAATAGTCCATTTAGGATTGGAAACAAGATGGCTATCCCGGTGGAGGCCTTGCATAACCGACTTCAGGTTTTCGGGTTTCGTGTTGAAGACTTTGTCTATTTAACTGATGTTAAAACAATGATGGAAGAAGAGATTGATAAACTTAATAATGTTAAAATATTAGTTGTCAACGCCTTAAGAGAAGAGCCGCATCATTCACATTTCAGTCTTGAAGAAGCGCTTACATTTGTGGCTAGAGTGAAACCGCAAAAAACCTACTTTACGCATATAAGTCATCTTTTAGGTTTTCACGAGGAAGTAGAAAAAAGATTACCCAAAGACGTACATTTAGCATATGATAATTTAATTTTGACACTCTAAATCTCATTAAAAAGAATGAAAAGTAAAATATTCTTATACCTGTTTGTGTTTGCTGCTCTAATTATATTATATCAGTTTATAAGTGCAAATAAAATCATTGATAGCGGGGAGGATAAATTAAAGAAATTTGAATCGGAACTAACCCGGTTGAAAGATTCTGTTCAAAATCTGAATTTAAAGGTTTTGGATATGCAGTATTTTTCTTTGGAAAATAATGATGATGCCTTGGCGTATTACGACCATTTGAAGTTAAACGATCCTTCTCGTTATATTGCCGATAAACTGTTGGAAACTAATGAGAGAAAGGGAAGTAATCCTTTAGTTCCTTATGAAGGTATGGAAGGAGATTTTAAAATTAATAAAATTAAAATATTAAATCATAAATGGATTATTGCCGATTTTTCTGATGGGAAATTCTGGGGTGAAATCTTGCTGAAATATGAGCTTAAAGATGATATGGGAGTAGACTTTACACTTGCAGATCATCTACTTTACACTCGAAGTAACTAAATTTTTGGTTGTAGCCACTTTTTAAAAGCATAGAAGTTTTGTGGAGCAACTCCATGGCCAACAGGAAATTCCTCGTAAACAAAATCAACTTTCAATTTTGTCAATATTTCCGGTGCCATTTGTGCCCATTCTACTGGAATTACCTGGTCTACAGATCCATGCGAAGCATATATTTTTAAGTTGCTATGGTCTTTGGATTCATATCCATCTAAAAGTATTTTTTGATTAATGTATCCGCTCAGGGCAATCACATTCTTTATTTTTTCGGGGTAGGAGAGGGCAACTGCATAACTCAGAATAGTCCCTTGACTAAAACCTAGTAAGGTTACATTGTGAACATCCAAATAATAGGTGTTACAGGCTTCCTCGATAAAAGCAACAATCTTATCTCGGGAGGTTATGGCTTGTTTATCATCGCTCCATTTACCAAATTCAGCATCAAAATTAATGGCGTACCATGCATAGCCAAAACCATCCATGCCATATGGAGCCCTAACTGAAATTATACAAAGTTCTTTTGGTAGTTCTTCAGCAAAAGAAAACAAATCTTCTTCATTGCTACCATACCCATGAAACATAAAAAGAACGGGAATTTTTCCCTGCGATAGGATAGAAGGTCTAATGATATGTTCCAAAGATAATGGGGCTGTTGTCATTCTATTGAATAAAAGTAAACCATTTCTGAAAGTAGGGTCCAAATATAGGAATAAGCTGTTTTTTATCACTTAATGCACCAACAAAGCCGTATCCCCAAAGTACCAGATAAAAAACATAGAGCCCATACCAGGCATATTCATTGAACCAAACACTTAGAAATAATGCAAAAGCGTGAAACAATAGGTGGGTTCCAAAAGCTTGTCGTATATGAAAACGGGCAAAATCATGTTTTGGTTCCATATTCATACTCATAGCAATCAATGAACCAATAATCGTAAGGTATGCAATAATGGCAGCGTTTTTTCCTTTGTTTTCCAAGAGAACTAATTTATGCAGATAACAAATTTATAAAAAAAGAGGCCAAAACAGCCTCTTAAAATTATTTGGTTTTCAACTTAACTTTTTATTCCCCAATTGTTCCAATTAAGGGTAACTTTTTTTCCTGAAGATTTACAGCATTTATAATTCCGATGATGGCCAAAGCCAGTACGCCCAATCCGATGATAGTGCTTAAAATTGCTAAGGAAAACGGAAGAAAAAATCCGAGAATATAGTTTGCAACACCTAATATAGCCACTCTTACAGCTTGCCCAATATGAAATTTGGCAAACTCATTTTTCTTGTCATTGTTCATCAAATAAGCAATTAAAAGACCAATCAGTGTTATGTAGCTGATTATGGCAATGGTTTTTCCGTCTTCTTTTGTTTGGAGTGTCATTTTCTTCTTTTTTATGGTTAGTAAATAGACCTTAAATATAATTAAATTAGTATTTGATTGTTTGCGATAACCCCATAAACCTTGCCTTTTAACATTTTTCCTAGAAACATACTATTTTTGCAAGTAGAATGTAAATCTTCTTCTTCAAATGTATAGCTTGTCTCCGGATTAAAGAGGGTAAGTTTGGCTGCTTCTCCTTCTGAAAGCTTTGGCACTTCCAAATGGTATCGTTCTCTTCCTTTTGTTAAAAGTGAAACTGCAGTAGCTGTATCAAAAAGTTGATTAAGAACTCCAAAAGCAGTCTCTAATCCCAACGTACCATAGGCGGCATTGTCGAACTCTATTATTTTTTGTTCTGTATCCATTGGTAAATGGTCCGAGGTTACAAAATCTATAACACCTTCTTTTAATCCCTTAAGCAGGGCTTTACTATCTTTTTGCGTACGTAAAGGGGGTAACACTTTATAATTAGTTTCAAATTCCTCCAAAACAGTATCTGTAAAAAGAAGATTGTGTATGGCTACACTGCAACTAATATCCAGTCCCTTTTTCTTCGCTTCCGCGATTAGCCTTACGCTATTGGCAGTTGAAATCGTGGGGATATGCAATTTTCCTCCTGTATATTCTAATATAAAAAGGTCTCTTGCAATCTGAAGCTCTTCAGCGAGAGATGGGATTCCCTTAAGCCCAAGTTTGGTGGAGGTTTCACCTTCATTAACAATACCCTTTCCGGCAATCTTTACATCCATTGGAAATGAATGTATTAGGCCATCAAAATTTTGAGTGTACTGGAGCGCTATTTTTAAAAGATTAGCGTTGTAAACCGGTCTCTTGAAATCAAAAAAGCCAACTGCTCCGGCATTTTTCATGTCATATAGCTCTGCAAGATGTTCTCCTTCCGATTTAACAGTCAAGCTCCCGAGTGGATGCAGGTTCGTAGCATGACTCTTGGCCGCATTTAATAAAAAAATGATATCTGAGCAACTGTCCGGTAAAGGATGGGAATTGGGATTAAGAATTAAGTCGGTAAAACCACTTTTTGCAGCAGTCAGCAGACCATTTGAGATTGTTTCTCTTTCTTCATAGCCTGGCTCTCCAAAGCTTACACTTGTATCAAACCAACCCAAAGAAACATGGAGATTTTTTAAATTGATAACCTTGGTTTTATCATCAACATTGATAGTTGTGGCTATTTTAGAAATTATTCCATTTTCAATTAAGAGGTCTCGCTTTTTAAGGTGGTGCTCCTTATTGGATGCATCTACAATAATAGCAGATTTTAAAAGTAAGTTCATTTAAGGAATTTTTGAATAAGTACTTCAACCAAAATAAAAAGCAGTGCTAAAATAATAAACCATTTCCAAAGCTCCGTCACCAAATTGTCTTTTTCCAAACTTTTAAAGAGAGCAGGAATCGAGGTCTGGTAAGAATTCGCTTTTATATTATCAGTATTCATATATACCAGATTACTTTCCGTTCTTGGATAATTGAAACTTATATTTCCAACATTTGTGTCCCCATTTATAATGTTGAAAATGCCATCCTCCCAGAGGTTCTCATCAAAGAAAAGGCTTACTTTGTTTGCTAAGGATTGTTGTTTTGGAATAAACTCATAATCGTCCTTTACTATTTTGACTATATTGTCTTTTTCCAAAAGCACAGGAATATCCAATTGATTTGTAAATCCAATTACCTGATACAATTCGGGTAATTTTAAGCTGTTAATACCCATTTTATAGAGCGTTGGTACTATTAGCGGGGAGTTTTTGAAATTAGAATTTTCTGTAGCTATGGACGCAGTAAAAGCATAAATTCCATTTAAACCAACCAAAAAAGGGTCACCATTTTCAAAGGATAAAATAGGTGGCGCGTTAGTCTTGATTTTCAAATAACTAAAAACTTTTGGATATAAAAAATTGGTTACTTGTTTTTCAAAAACATTAGTGTATAATGGATGGGAAAATGCAATGTTTGAAATATTTCTTTCAGCCGTTATTTTTTCTGCAAAAGCGGTTGCAAAAAAAGGATTCAGCAATTGATTATAGGTGTTTATATCCGGCTCATTTGAAGGTATAATTACCAGACTGCCACCGTTGGTAGAAAAAGACACCAAGGCGTTGTAAAGCCCGTTGGGAATAGCTTTAAGCTCATTCAGAAAAATAATATTTTGAGATTCTAACAGCGAGTAATTAAGGTTTGATGGGGGATAGGACAAAAATTGAAATTCTTTTTCAGGAAAAATGCGTTTTAAATAATCAGCATTTCCTTCATTGATAACTAATACTTTAATTTTTTCTTTCTGGTTAATATTGAAAAATAGCTGATTATCATAGCTTAAGCCGGTTTCCTGTATTTCAATTTTTGCATCAATAACTTCATCTTTTACTAATGTAAAATCAATTTTAGCCTTTCTGTCTGAATCAAAAACTGCGGAGGTTTTCGCAATTAATTTAGCTTTATTAAAAAGTGACACCGGCACGCTTTCTACTTCGCTATTGCTGCTTAACAAAACGGTAAGCTCTAAATTCATCTCATTTGTACTATTTATGAAGGCCGAATCTATAGCGATATTCCCTATTTGGGAAGGCACCAATTTTACCAAGTGCGACTGTGTATTTCCGGATTCCACTTCATTTACAGGAGCAATACGTTCCTGAAAATCAGAAATAACCAGGATTCGTTTTTGAGTGTTTTGGTTTTGACTAAAAAAAGTGGCGGCCTTGAGGTAAATTTCATCCAATTTTAATTGCTCCTCTGTAAAGTTAAGTTGCAATAAATCGTTTTGAATATCGTCTATTGTAACCTCACTAAAAGACTGATTGTTAGTGAATAGACTAAATTTTTGGTCTTTTGGAATTGCTCCGATTAACTCTTGAACAGCAGTTTCCAGAAGAGAACTGGTGTTTATTTTAGCTTGCATGCTAAAAGAATCATCTAAATAAATAACGGTTTCCTTTTCTTGTAACGAACCTATCTCAGCAAAAAAGGGCTGAGCAAAGGCAATAACTAAAGCACCGATTAAAAGTAATCGTGTTGCCAATAAAAGCCACTTTTTTATGGTACTGCTCTTTCGGGATTCTGATACTACTTTTTGGAGTAGCTTTACATTGGTGAAGGCCGTTTTTTTAAAACGTCTTAATTGAAAAAGATGTATGAAAATAGGAATAAGTAGCGCAAGTAAAGCCCAAAGAAGTTCCGGATATTTAAATTGCATTTCTAATTTTGATTTGCCAAATATAGGGATTTAGGGTTTATTGTTATCTATTTGAAGTTGAAACTTATGTGCGCTACTGGAGAAAACGTACGTTTATGGACGCTAATCAACAAAAGAAAAAACAATCTCTCATCGCAGTTTGCCCTAATTCTTCTAAATGTTTTTTAATAAACTGTTGCGCTTCAGTATTGGCAACCGTAATAATACTTTGGGAAATTTTTAATTGCTTCAATTCAGAAAAATGAAGCATTTCTTTAGTGTATATTTTTTTACCTACCTTATTAGGATTATCACAAATCCAATAAAAATCTATATTTTGGTCTATAAGCTTTTTTGCGATAAATTTTCCTTTATTGCCTGCACCCCATATTACTAAGGGTCTGGAGTAATCATAATCGAGTTTAAGAAAATAGTGTAGTTTAATATCCAGAAAGTAATTTTGGGCGTAATGCTCGCTTGTTCGGGACGTTCGGGTATCATAATCACGCCAAAAATGCAATACTTTAGCACAGGGAATGCACTGCAATTTATTTTCATAGAACCGGAATGTGAGATCGTAATCTTCCGGATATCGATTTGGGTAAAACGCATTGCACTGCTCCAAATCGTTTTTGTAGGTCATCCAACAAGGAGAAGGAATAACGCACTCTTTGTAAATTTCACTGTAATTGGTGCCATTTTGGGTTAAATTATTTAACCATTTTTCGTAACGCTCGTAGCCGTTACTAATACCACGTTCAGAAAAGTATTTCACTTGACCTACTGCCACATGCCCTTCCCCTTTTGCCAACAGCGAATCTACCATGATTTCTAATTTGTTGGGTTTCATGATATCATCGGAATCCATACGTGTTATAAATTCCCCGTGGGATGCTTTATAAGCGGTTTGCAAAGCGGGTATAATGCCATTTCCTTGATTGGAAAGTAACCTTATTTTGGGATGTTTTTCTGTAAAAGCACTAACTATAGCGGTACTTTCATCACTGGAATTATCGTCTACTGCAATGACTTCCCAATGCTGATAGGTTTGGTTAATAACAGAAGTAAGGCATTCCGGTAAAAATTGAGCCGTGTTTTTAAAGGGAATCAAGATGGAGACCAAAGCGCTTTTCACGGTCTAAATAGTTAACCATATTGTGTTTATTAAAATTTCAGCCTTCCTCGACGATAACACCATCATCTTTTACTTAAGGCCTCATCTATGGCTTCCAATACCAACGGCTTCATAATATCATACCCTTTTTTGTTTGGATGCACTCCGTCGCCCCCTAAATCCTTTTTAAGACCTTTGCGCTCATCTACCATAGCTGAAAAATAATCGAGATAAACCACATTATTTTCCTGAGCATATTTTTTTAAGTAGTCATTTAATTGAATTATTTTTTCCGCAGGTTCCAGACCCGGTTTCCAGGGATAGTCAAAAACGGGTAGTACTGATGAAATCACTACCTGAATTCTATTGGCTTTTGCTATTTCGCACATGGAAAAGATGTTATCTCGGATCATTTCTATGGTAGAGGGACCCGTATTTCCCGCTATGTCATTGGTACCGGCTAAAATTACTACCACTTTGGGTTGCAAAGCAATAACATCTTGTCTAAACCGAACCAACATTTGCGGCGTGGTTTGTCCGCTTATTCCTCTATTGACATAAGCCGCATTGGAGAAAAATTCAGGATCTGCCGATTGCCAGCCAATGGTAATGGAATTTCCCATAAAAACAACTCGATTTTCATCTGCGGTAGGCGCTTTTAATTTGGAATTGGCCTCTCTAAAACGATGGAGATCTGCCCAATCCTGAGCAGAAGAAAATAGGGGTAGCATAGCCATAAGAAAGGTGCTAAAAATGATTTTTAAGTATTTCATAAGTTTTGTTTTTTAATTTAAGCCTTTTCGTTGATGCATGACGTCTGCCGGAACAATATTGCCTTTAGCTTCACCAAATTCAATCCGAATATAGTTTAAAATATCTGTAATCTCGCCGTCTTCCAGATTGCGGTACGATGGCATTTCTCCTTCATACTGTATTCCGTTTACGGTTATCGGGGTATTCAATCCTTTTAAGCTCACATCAATGAGTCGACTTATATTCCCGGAAACCCATTCGCTGTTCACCAATGGCGGAATTTGACCGATGTTCCCTTCTCCATCAGGTCGGTGACAGGACGCACAATGGGTCATATATAGTTTTTGCCCCTTTTGAAGCGCTTCCGTAGTTGCATTAAAATTAAAGTTCTCTGTGGGAAGTTCAGCTATTTCTTTGTTTTCTTGCAGCTCCACGGGGTTTTTAATGGTGGCAAGCTGACGAATCATAGTGGGATTAGCCACCTCAATTTTTAAAATTCTATCGCCTTTTTCAGTTGGTAAACTATCATACATCCAGGGTTGATGCCCCGGATGCCAGTCTAAATTGCTGGTTGCCAAATAAATTTCACCTTCGGATCCTACCGCAATATCTCGGATTCTACCAAATTGCTTGTAAAGGTAGATCTGCTCCGATTCCACACTTTCGCCCTTATTAGTAAGGTGGAGAATTCGGATAGATTGCCCTTTTAAATTAGCAAGAAGAAGGCTATTGCTCCATTCCGGGATTGTGGAAGATGCGTAGTACTCTAAACCGGCGGCAGCCACTGTCGGTGTCCAGACACGAATAGGTTCAACAATAGTGAAATCCTTACAATAGGCTATTTCACGCTCCAAGTCGCAAAATCCTTCTACATTGGGCCATCCGTAATTGCCGCCTTTTATAATAAGATTTACTTCATCGTCATTATTGGGGCCATGTTCAGCTGCATACACGTAGTTGTTACCATATGTTATTCCCTGAATATTTCTATGCCCTGTGCTCCACACTAAGGAATTGGGATTTGGATTGTCTGCTGGAACAGAACCGTCTAGTTGCATTCGCAAAATCTTTCCGTGATGTGTATTCCAATCTTGGGTAAGATTTGTTTTTCCTGCATCTCCCGTGCCTATCCATAGTTTAAGATCATCCGTAATTAGCATTCGGGAACCATTGTGGTAGGTATTCCCGGGAATAGTATCCAACACGGTAAAGGCATCGCTCAGAGCGCCATTTTTAAAGGTGAACCGAACAATTTTAGAGGCGATTTGATCTGTAAAATTATCATCGGTTTCGGCATAGGTATAATGGATATAAACGAATGGATTTTGCTCAAAATCGGGATGCAATACCATGCTTAACAAGCCAGTAGATTTTCGGTAAAAAAAATCTTCCAGCTGAAACAAACACTCAATGGCACCTGTATCAGTATTGAGTCTGCTTATTGTTCCTTTTTGTTCGGTAAACCAAATCCAGCCGGGTACTGAAGTTACCAAATCCCAGGGTACCTCCAGATCTCGAGCGATTTCAGTAACAATTAAGGTAGAAGCGGGAAGTTCAATATGGGCCAGATACGCGTTTGTATCAAATTGTTTTTGAGGCGACTCACAAGACAGAAAACAGCTTAAGATAAAAATCGCACATAAAAAACCTGTTATTAATCTAAACTTTATTTTAGACCACCTAACTGCTTTATAACCAATTTTTTTACTTCGAAAAGACATTAATATTTAGCCGATTTTCCATTAGCCGCTGTACGCTGTATAAATTCACGAATATCGTCATTTGCATTTTTTAAATCTTCTCTTCTCAGATACATCATATGTCCACTTCTATACCCTTTAAAGCTAAAACGGTCTTTAAGTCGCCCACTCGGGTCAGTTTGCCACATACTGTATTTCGTGTTAAAATAATTGGTCGCCCCATCATAGTAACCTGCTTGATACAGCACGTGCAAATACGGGTTTTGTGCCATGGCTTGTCTAAGATTGTCACGGGTATTATCATCCTTATTGTCCCATGGATGCACCGGTCCAAACATATTATATTTTACATCTGTTTTAAATTTGAGTTCTTCCTGCAAGTAATAGTTAATTGCAGGAGTAAAGGAATGTAGCCATGAAGTAAGTTCTGCACTATAGTCAGGGCCGTTGCCGGACAATTGGCGGTCAAGCCCCAAATAACGGGAATCCAATCTACCGGTGGTATATCCGGATTTGTCCCGCAACAAAGCCTTCCAGAAATATTTCGTAGGGACTACTAAGTTGTGGTCTAAAATTTCTTTTTCGGTAAGTCCGGAATAATAAGCCATCTTTTTTGCAACTTCCTGTTTTTCGGACGCTGAGATAAAACCGCCTTTGGCTATGGCAGGAATAACAGTATTGATGGTATATGCCTCCGATTCGGGTAAAATTTCCAATAAATCTTTTTGTTGAAGTTCTGAAGAAAGTGCTTTGTGATACCAGGCTGTGGCAGTATAGTAAGGTAATGTTATCGCACTTGCTGTGGGATCATCATTTTGGAGCACTTTGTAATCTGCAGGCGACACCATGATTACCCCATTCAAATACATCCACTGTTTGTTTTGAAGTTCCAGTGCCAGGCCCGCAACCCTAACCCCTCCATAACTTTCTCCTATAATATATTTGGGAGAGTTCCAACGGTTGTTTCGGGTAACGAAGGTATTTAGCCATTCAGCCAAATATGTAATATCCGCATTGATTCCAAAAAACTTACTGCGATCTACATCTTTTCCACTTTCAGGAATAGTTCGGGAATACCCTGTATTCACCGGATTTACATAAACAACGTCGGCCACATCCAATATGGAATAGGGATTTTCCTTAACTCCGTAGGGTTGTACCGGATAGCCTTCATCATCTATTTTTAATACGCGCGGACCGGTATAAGCCAAATGCATCCACACGGAGCCGGAGCCGGGACCACCGTTAAAGGAAATTAATAAGGGGCGTTCATCCCTGTTTTTTATATTGTTTCTGGTGTAGTACGTATAATGAAGATATGCAATGGGAGTTCCCAATTCATCCCAAACGGGTTGAGTACCTATTTTCGCCGTGTAACTTATAGGTGTTCCGTTTATAGTAACACTATGTTGGGTGACCACAGTCGTATCTATGGGAAGTTTTCTTCCCTGTCCGAAATGATAAGTAATAACACTAAAGATGAAGAGTGCCGATAGTAGTAATTTTTGCTTCATGTAAGGTTTTTTTGATTTGGTCTAAAATACTATAAATATTCATTTTCACTAGTATCCTAGGGCACTAAAATTAAGGAAACTTTAGAAAGTTAAATGGCATTTTAAGATTAAAATCAGTACCTTAATATCCCGTTTAAAACAAAAAACTATGAAATGAGCATAAGCAAATTTAATTTTTTGCTTACCAACCGAAATAATTAAATTTCTTATGCGAAAGCGCAGCGGTTGATCTAAGCAATTTTTTTTTATTTGTTTGATTTACAACACAATAAAAATTTTTAAATAGATGAAAAATTTGACTAGAAGAACATTTGGTTCCACTTTGACCAAGGGTGTAGGAGGATTGGCCCTTTTTAGCACTATGCCTTTAGCATGTGGCATGGGCTCCAATGTATCGCAAAAGAAAAAGCTAGGCGTAGCATTGGTAGGGCTTGGCAGTTATAGCAGTGGACAATTAGCACCTGCTTTACAGGAGGGAGAACATACTTATTTGGCTGGTATTGTGACTGGAACTCCGGCCAAGGAGAAAATATGGGCAGAAAAATATAATATTCCTAAAGCCAATATCTATAATTATGAGAATTTTGACACTATAGCAAAAAATAAGGATATAGACATTGTTTATGTAGTACTTCCCAATAGCATGCACTCAGATTTTAGTATTCGGGCGGCAAAGGCGGGAAAACATGTAATCTGTGAGAAACCAATGGCTATGAATGTAGAAGAGTGCGACGCAATTATTGAGGCTTGTAAAAAAGCCGGAGTAAAATTAAGTGTGGGCTATCGCATGCAATCGGATCCTTATACCAATGAAATTAAGCGTTTAGTAAAAGAAAAGCCTTTTGGAGAGGTAAAATATGTTTCTTCTGATGCAGGTTATATTTCCAGAGGGAATCCCAACCAGTGGCGTCTGGATTATTCTTTATCCGGTGGAGGAGCTTTAGTTAATATGGGTGTTTATTCCATACAGAGTACTATATATGGCGTTGGAAAAAATCCCATTTCCGTTTCTGCTCAGGAATTTAGTACAAGACCGGATTATTTTAAAGATACAGATGAAACCATTACAGCACAAATGGAGTTTCCGGATGGCATTGTAGGACATATGTTTACCTCCCACAACGCCAACGCTAATCGTCTTTTTGTTTCTTTTGAAAAAGGTTGGGCAGAGCTCAATCCTTGTCACAGTTATGGCCCCATCAGTGGACGTACTTCTGAGGGAAAAGAAATAAAATATCCGCATCAAAGTCAGCAAATGTTACAAATGGACGATTTTGCGAAGCACATTCTTGAGGGGAGTCCAAATGTAGCTCCGGGAGAGATGGGAAAACGGGATATGATTATTGTGGAAGCAATTTACAAGTCCATAAAAGAAGGAGGGACGCGTATTCCTCTGAATTTAGGCGATATGGGCATTGTAAAAGTCTAAAATTTTTCAAAAACTCCCAATCCGAAAAGGGCAAAATCATATTTTACCGGATCCAAAGGATCTAATTTTCTAAGATTGTAATCGAGTTCTGCTAGAGCTGTTGCATCATTTTGCTTCCGCTTTAGCAAACCTAGTTTTCTGGCTACATTTCCGGAGTGTACGTCTAAAGGACAAGATAATAGGGCAGGGGAAATACCTTTCCATAATCCAAAATCAACACCGGTTGTGTTGGGTCGCACCATCCACCTTAAAAACATATTGATCCTTTTGGCGGCAGATCCTTTGTCGGGGTCGGAAATATGTTTGGTTGTTCGTTGCGGGTGTGGTATTTTAAAAAATAGTTGTTTAAAGTGCGAAATTGAAGGTTGCATGGTTTTTACACCCGGCTTGGGAATAAATGAAGTTTCCAATCCGCCATGCTGTTGGTATACATTTTGCAAGCCCTGAATAAAATAAGTAAGATCTTCAGTATTAAAAGTTCTATGGACAAAGCCTTCTAACCGATTTAAATCATTTTGAGTATGGTTTAGGGTGAAGTCATACGGACTATAATCTAATAATTCTATCATTCTATTGGCATTGGAAATGATACTTTTGCGATTTCCCCAGGCGATAGTTGCAGTTAGAAAAGCGCTAATTTCGATATCCTCTTTTTTAGAAAACTGATGCGGAATTTGGATGGGATCACTTTCCAGAAATTGGGGATGGTTGTATTGTTCCACTTTAGCGTCCAAAAATTCCTTCAATTCAATTGAAATCATTCTAACGGAAGGTTAAATAATTTTAAAATGAGAACAGGTAAAAATAGAATCATATTATAGGCAGCATGAAGCGCAATTGCCCAAAGTAATCCAAAACGCACCCGAATAAATCCCAGAAAAAAACCTACACCTATTTGAGGGGCTACCAATAAAGGCAAAAAAAGTAAAACAGTAGTTGTAATTTCAAAATTGGTGATGTGATAAAACCCAAAAACCAGGGTAAACAGATAAAAAATTAGATTAAAAAATCTACTCTTTTTGAACAAAACAAGCGGAGCTCTAAAAATTAGTTCTTCTAGTATCGGAGCAATTGCAACTGCTAAAAGAACAATTACTGGCAATGGGTATTTTTCAAAAAGTTCTTCTATGGCATGTTCTCCTACAACTAGCAACCCCAATTCTTCTAAGAGTCCTATTAGGAACGAAAAAGTTATACTCAACAAAAGCGCATAAACTAAAAGTCGGCCAAAGACGTCCAATCGATATTTAAAGTCAAGGTTTTTGTCCTCTAAGTAAATAGGATGTTTTACAAATTCCCAGATCTTATGTAATCGTATCATAAGGTAATTAAACCATCTACCATAGTTAATTTTCGATCTGCCATATTAGCCAGATCTTCGTTATGGGTAACAATGACAAAGGTTTGCCCAAAGGTTGTGCGAAGCTCAAAGAACAGTCTATGTAAATTATCTGCACTTTCAGAATCAAGATTGCCACTGGGCTCATCCGCAAAAATAATAGAGGGGTTGTTCACTAAAGCTCTGGCAACTGCTACCCGTTGCTGCTCACCGCCGGAGAGTGCATTCGGTTTATGATGATAGCGATGGGAGAGCCCTAAAAAATCAAGTAGCTCTTTTGCTTTGGTTTCAGCCTCGATTCTTGGTGTTTTTTTGATAAAGGCAGGGATACAAACGTTTTCTAAAGCTGTAAATTCCGGCAAGAGTTGATGGAATTGAAAAATAAAGCCAATATGTTCGTTTCTGAATTTTGCTAAGTCCCTGTCATTTAATCGGTTCACATCAATCCCATTAATGAATAATTCACTATCAGTCTTGTTGGTTTGGGTATCTAGGGTTCCCAGAATTTGTAACAAGGTTGTTTTTCCTGCCCCGGAAGCTCCCACAATAGACACAATTTCGCTTTTTTGGATATGTAAATCAACTCCTTTTAAAACCTGAAGTTCTCCGTAATATTTTTGAATATTGGTTGCTTTTATCATTCTGAAAGCGAATTATTTTACTACTCTTAGTTACATTAAATTTCTTTTGGTTTACAAATTATTCTGTAAACACCTTAACACAAAATTAGTTTCATTTAATTTAGCAAAAGATAAAACAATACTTTTTGATGCCAATAAAAAGTTAAATGGATATTTTGTGACAATAATTAAATAACTTTGTTTAATCAAAATCAAAAATTGATAAACAAAATAAAATTTAACGGCTAAGTCCAAATTAAAAACAAAAGCATAATGGCTCCATATCAAAATCTGGAAGAATATAATTTAGAGATTACCGAAGAAATACGGGAGGGATATTCACACATCATTTCGGAATTGGGAGAAGATGTGAGTAGGGAAGGATTGGTAAAAACACCTGAACGAGCCGCAAAGGCAATGCTATTTCTCACCCAAGGTTATAAGCAGGATGCTGTTGAAATCTTGAAGGGTGCCATGTTTAAGGAAGACTATGACGATATGGTTATTATAAAAAATATTGAGTTGTATTCCTTGTGTGAACACCATATGTTACCTTTTTTTGGGAAAGCTCATATCGCGTATATTCCCAATGGACACATTGTTGGCTTGAGCAAAATACCTCGTGTAGTAGATGTATTTGCAAGGCGTTTGCAAGTTCAGGAAAGGCTGACTCATGATATATTGGAGTGTATTAATAGCACTTTAATGCCTAAGGGGGTTGCTGTGGTAATCGAGGCATCACATATGTGTATGATGATGCGCGGGGTTCAAAAACAGAATTCGGTTACTACTACATCCGGCTTTCGGGGACAATTTGAAAAAATAGAGACTCGAAATGAATTCTTAAAATTATTAGGTTCGGATTTATCTTAGTTAAATTTTTGAGTTTAAATTCATTTAAATCCTTAATTTTAGACATGTCAAACAGCTAAATATCTAGGCATGACTGATACTAAAGATAATAAAGTAAGGAACCTATTTTTGGGACTTTTGTTTGATGCTTTGGGCATGGTTTCTTTCATTATTCCTGGCATAGGGGAATTTGCAGACGTAATCTGGGCTCCAGTTGCAGGCTGGCTTATGACACGGATGTACAAAGGAAAGGCAGGAAAAACTGCTGCTGTAATTACTTTCATTGAAGAGATACTACCGGGATTGGATATCATCCCAACATTCACACTTATGTGGTTCTATACCTATGTCTTTTCAAAAGAAAGGAACAATAAAATTATAGATGTTCAATAAAAGGGCTTCTCTACTTCATAAAAAATTCACTTGGAATGGAAAGAAGAAATTTCATTAAGAAATCCAGCTTAGGTTCACTAAGTGCCTTAATTGGAGTAGAAATTGTTTTCGGGAAGTCCATCCCCGAGGGCTACGAAATTCTGGCAGTACAAGATCCGGATCCCTTTCGACTTTTTAACAAGGACAAATCCATGGTAGTTTTAAACAATAAACCATGGAATATGGAAGCTCAGGCACATTTATTGGATGATAGGGTTACCCCAAACAAATACATGTTTATAAGAAACAACGGTTTGGTTCCGGAAAAAATTGATGAGCAAAATTGGATATTGACTGTTGATGGAGAATCGGTAAAGCAAAAGAAGACTTATACCTTAAAGGATTTACAATCAAAATTCAAACACTATACCTATCAGTTAACGTTAGAGTGTGGTGGTAATGGCAGAAGTGAGTTTCAACCCACTGCTGAAGGAAATCAGTGGACCATTGGTGCGGTTTCCTGTGCTAAGTGGACTGGGATACGATTAAAAGATCTTTTGGCAGATGTGGGCATACAGGATAATGCGGTGTACATAGGGTATCATGCGGCAGATGAACATTTGAGCAGAGATCCCAAAAAAGAACCTATTTCCAGAGGTTTGCCAATAGACAAGGCCTTGCAAAGTGAGACCCTTTTAGCTTTTAAAATGAATGATGAGCCCATTCCTTTGGTGCATGGTTTTCCTTTGCGACTAGTTGCAGGAGGTTACCCTGCCTCAGTTTCCGGAAAATGGCTCAATAGAATTAGTGTTCGAAATAAAGTACATGATGGAGAAAAAATGACTGGTTCTTCATATAAAGTACCTTGTGAGCCTGTTGCCCCCGGGGAAAAGGTAAAGGAGGAAAACATGTGTATCATCGAGTCTATGCCTGTAAAATCATTGATTACTTATCCTAAATCCGGGGCAATGATTGCCTTTGGAAAAAAACTCAATATCCGGGGTCACGCCTGGGCTGGGGAATTGGCGGTTTCTAAAATGGAGTATTCCATAGATTTTGGATCAAGTTGGTCGTCATGCCAAATAGAGGAGCCCGCCAATCATACGGCATGGCAACACTTTACAGCAAGTATACCTTTTCCCAAAAAGGGATATTACGAAGTTTGGGCTAGGGCAACAGATGAAAAAGGGACTTCTCAGCCCATGCTTGTGCCCGGATGGAATCCAAAGGGTTATCTAAACAATGCATGTCATCGAATCGCTGTTAAAGTAACATAATGGGCAAAAACACTAAGTCTAGTGGCTATTTTATTGGGTTCTACAGGGTGATTATTGTTTTATGTGCTATAGTAGTCATTGGCACCATCATCACGGTATATTTCTTCAAGGAGGACGATAAAGTGAATATTGATAGCTCGAACTATAGTACAATTGAAAAGGTAGAAAATTCGGATCCTGACAAAATTGAGAACGGGATTCATCTACGTACCGGGCTAATTGAAGCCGAGGGCTTAACCGAAGTGGTAAACAATTGCACCAATTGCCATTCCGCTCAATTAGTGATTCAAAATAGAATGTCTGCAGAACGCTGGGCTGCTACCATCCGTTGGATGCAGGAAACCCAAAATTTATGGGATTTAGGAGCAAATGAAGACATTATAATTAACTATTTAGTAACCAATTATCCGCCTGAGGATAAGGGAAGAAGAGCTGTATTGACTGATATTGAGTGGTATGAACTTGAAGAATAACTCAAATTGTTAATCCTTGCTTGTTAAAATTAGATTTCTGTGATGGACTATTTAAATGCTTTTGTGCAATCCTTTACGGGAACATTACGGTGGACATGGAAGTCGATCTGCTTTGACGTACCTTGGTACACCAATTATTTCTGGGGACTAATACTTATTTCTCTGCTCGTCTGGGGGTTGGAAATTACATTACCATGGCGCAAAAATCAATCCCGTTTTAGGAAGGACTTTTGGCTTGATGCCTTTTATATGTTCTTTAACTTCTTCATTTTCGCCATATTTATCAGTGGCATTTATAAACTTCTAGGTTTATTATTTAATGATTTTGGGATTTCAGACAAAAGCTTATCCCTTTTAGACCTTGCGGCGATGCCGGCCTGGCTCCAATTGGTTATCTTTTTTGTAGTGTTGGACTTTGTTCAATGGTTTACCCATATTTTATTGCATCGCTACCTATTTCTTTGGGAATTTCATAAAGTGCACCATTCAGTTAAAGAAATGGGATTTGCAGCGCATCTGCGTTACCACTGGATGGAGAATATTCTGTACAAGCCCTTAAAAACAATTGGAGTCATGGTCCTGGGAGGTTTTGAACCTGAGCAAGCATATATCGTTCATTTTGCGGCGATTAGCATTGGCCATTTTAACCATGCTAACATAAAAATAACATGGGGTCCTTTAAAATATATTTTAAATAATCCGGTGATGCACCTGTATCACCATGCCTATGAACTACCAAAAAATACCTACGGGGTAAATTTTGGAATAAGTCTGAGCTTGTGGGACTACCTGTTTAAAACCAACTATGTTCCCGAAGATAGTGGAACCATACCTTTGGGTTTTAAGGGAGATGAGGAATTCCCGAAAGACTTTTTTGGACAGAATAGGTATGGTTTTAAGAAAAAAAAGTAATGAGTACCATTTAAACTCCTGGGTAGGTGACTTTGTGCGCAGTTTTTTAGCCAATTGAAAGGTTTAAACGAGTTCCGGATTAAAATTCTTGTTCTGTCAATTCGTTATTTAAAACAGCGCCAGCGATGTTACCCGTTGCTACTGCGTGTGCTATGGCTCGAAGTGGACTCGCATTGTCTCCGCAGGCAAAAACATGATCTACACTTGTTTTTTGAAACATATCTACCTTGAGGAGACCTTGTTCTGTAAGTTCACATCCAAGCATTTCAGGTATTTTGCAATGCTGTTCAAAATTTGGTCGTGAATAGATGGCTTTGAGGTCAATGGTTGAAAGATCTTTAAAAACGATTTCTTGAATATTCCCCTTTTCATGCTTAAAATAAGCTATTTCCTTTTCAATTACCGGAATGTTGTGCCCTGTAATTTTATTGAGTTGTTCTTTGGTTAGTGTGGCTTCTCCGTTGGTAAATATGGTGAGGTCTTTTGTCCAATTCCAAATGAGTTGGGCATAGTGAAAAGCAAAATCTCCATTGGCTAAAATCCCTGTTCTTTCCTTTTTCACCTCATAACCGTGGCAATATGGACAATGAATTACAGAAATGCCCCAACATTCGGAAAAACCTTTAATATTGGGCATTATGTCTTTTATACCAGTAGCAAAAATGAGTCTTTTTGCTGAAAATTCTTCGCCAGCTTGTGTGACAACCGAAAAACCGTTTTCGCTTTTCTTGGCACTCAGAGCAAGGTCATTGCGAAATTTTACGGTGCTATAATTCAACGCCTGTGCTTTGGCCTTTTGTAAAATTAGACTTGGATTTTCTCCGTCTTGAGTAATGAAATTATGAGAATGTGGTGTTTGGTGGTTACATGGTAATCCGCTGTCAAGGATTAAAACATTTCGCATTGCGCGTCCCAAAGCCATTGCTGCGGAAAGTCCTGCAAAACTTCCACCGATTATAATTACATCAAAACTTTTATTTTGGGTCATTTGCTCATTCAATTTATTGGGGTTGTGTCCAGTTCATTAAAGTTTTAGAAAGCAAATACTAGTTTTAAATAATTTTCTCCTTAACATTCTGATGAAGATGAGCACTTTTTGAAAATTTCCAGTTTTTATAATGAGAGGAAGCAACTATAGTAGCTCCAGTAACGGTAAAAATAGATTCCCATAATTCGTTTATTTCCAGTCGACTAATCGCAATAAATGTAAAACCAATAAAAGCAAGTTTAACCGGAAAGGTGTTACGATGGACTTTTTTGTAACTCGGGTATAATGATACGGCTACCAATACTAAACCCATGGAAATAAATATCCACTCAATCCAAGGATTCGTAAGAAAGGATAAACTTCCTAAAGAAGAAAAAGAGAGCGCTATGGGAACAAAAGCACAATGGATGGCACATAAGAAAGAACTCGTCAGTGCAAGAATATCATAGAAGGGAGAAATTTTAGCTTTCATAAAAAATAGTAAGCGGCAAAGCTATAAATTCTAAAATACAAATGCAATTAAGTTGCATTTATAATTATATTTGTATTTAGAATCGAAAAAGAATGGTTACAGTTGAAAATTTGGCATTTAGTTATAAGGACGGTCCAAATCTACAATTCCCGGATTTTCATTTAAATGAAAACGAAGAGTTATTGGTTTTAGGGGCTTCGGGTATTGGAAAATCAACCTTGTTACACTTATTATGCGGATTATTGGCGCCTAAAACCGGAAAGATTGTAATAGATAAGGTTAATATTACTGAATTCAGCCAAAAAAAACTGGATAGTTTCCGTGGACAAAATATTGGAATCGTCTTTCAAAGACCGCATTTTATTGAATCCCTAAATGTTTTAGATAATCTCCGTGCCAAAATCTTTTTCTCCCATCAAAAGGTTGCTTACGGCGAGATTGATAATTTGTTACTTCAATTGGGAATAGAAGGTTTAAAACATAAGCGTATTAAAACCATGAGCCAAGGTCAAAAGCAACGCTTGTCCATAGCCATTGCTCTGATAGGAGCTCCAAAATTACTATTGGCAGATGAGCCAACGGCCAATTTGGATGATAAGAATTGTGAAATCGTAATTGATTTACTGAAGTCGCAAGCCAAAGTGTATGGAGCCAATTTGATTGTGATTACGCATGATACCAGGATTAAGTCAATGTTTACCAACAAACTCCAGTTATGAATATTTTTATATTAAGCGTAAAGAACATGGTTTCCAAGCCGCTTAATACGGTATTGAGCGTTATACTGTTAGGGCTGAGTGTTGCTTTACTTTCCGGAGCAATTCAATTTCAGAATGTTCTAAAAAACCAGATTCATAACAATATTAAAAACATTGATATGGTGGTAGGAGCCAAAGGTAGTCCACTCCAGTTGGTTCTATCCGCTGTGTTGCACATCGATGCGCCGGTGGGAAACATTTCCTTGGCTGAGGCTGATAAAATAGTGCGACATCCTATGGTGGGTAGTGCCATTCCCTTGAGTTATGGGGATAACCATGCGGGTTATAGGATTATAGGAACAACCTCCGATTTCTTAGAAATCTACAATGCCGATTTTGAAAAGGGTAGCCCATTCAATAACCCATTTGAGGTGGTAGTGGGTTTTAATGTAGCAAAAAATCTTGGATTACAGCTCAACAATACCTTTCAAAGTGCGCATGGTTTGATGAATGATGGTATGGGAGACCTGCATGGCGATCGCTTTAAGGTTGTAGGTATTTTAAAACCCGGCAATACGGTATTAGACAATTTAATAGTTACCTCTCAAGAAAGTGTCTGGTTGGTGCACGAGCATGAAGAGGAGGAAGCAAACGAAGTTCCGGATTTAGAAACACACCATGATGAAAGAGAAATAACGGCACTATTACTTCGGTTAAAAAATCCTTTTGCATTGGTACAATTACCCAGACAAATCAATGAAAATACCAATTTGCAGGCGGTGCTTCCCAAGTATGAATTGGATAGATTATATCAGTTTACCGGAATTGGTTTTTCTACCATATCGCTAATTGCAATACTCATTTTTATCGTTTCAGGCTTAAGCATTTTTATAAGTTTATTTAGAATGGTAAAAGAACGCAGGTACGAATTGGCTTTAATGAGAACCTATGGAGCGTCACAATTCAACCTTATTGTAGTCATCTTAATTGAAGCGGTACTACTTGGAATTTGTGGATACCTATTAGGTATCATGATGGCTAAATTTACGTTAATAGCTTTATTTGGGGGTTTTGCGAGCGACTTTAAATACCATATTGGGTTGCCATGGTATGCCGTAGAAGATATTTTTATCTTCCTCTTTGTTGTTATCCTTATAGTGCTTGCCACTTTGGTAGCAGTTCTTCCGATTTTCAAAATGAATGTTTCAAAAATATTATCCGATGAAAACTAGAATTCGGTTGACTCTATTTGCAATGATTATGTTTTATGGAGTGACCTATGCTCAGGAAAAATTATCATGGTCAGATCTTGCTGATGTTTCCTTCAACAGTAAGTACTTTGCTAGTGTAGATGATTATTTTTTAGCACCTACCTTTGGAAAAAGGGTGCTATTATATCACAATAAACTAGTTACAATAACAGGATATTTTTTAAATCTGGATTCTAGTGGCGATTTGCTTTTATTGTCAAAAAACCCGATGTCCAGTTGTTTTTTCTGTGGTGGAGCAGGACCCGAATCTGTAATAGAAATTAGGTTTTCAGAAAACACAATGTTTAAAACTGATCAAATTATTACTGTTACGGGAATTTTACGCCTTAATAGCGATGACTTAGACCATTGTAATTATATCTTAACAAATGCAACGGCCGTTAGGGTCAGTAAGTAGTCAAAATGCCCTATTTTTGATATTAAATTAGGGCTACATGCAAAAGTTAATTTTTTTAATGGTATTATTTTCTTGTGGTATTGTTAGGACACAGCAAATTGTATCCTGGAAAGATTTGGAAGATGTAAGTTATGTTCAAGTAGAAGATAAGGATGCTCCATTTGGTTTTTCAAAGCCTGTTTTTGGAAACAACATAAAACAACTTAAGGGAAAGGAAATTATAATCACAGGATATTATTTGGATTTAGGAGGAAATTTTTCAACCAAAATGCTTTCAAAAAACCCAATGGCTTCTTGTTTTTTTTGCGGCGTTGGAGGTCCCGAAAGCATCATAGAAATACAGTTTGAAAAAAAGGAAACTTTTCAAACGGATGACTTGGTAACCGTTTCGGGTATTTTGGAACTTAATGAAGATAATCCCAATGGGGGCATTTACACTATAAAAAAGGCGGATGGCTTAATCATCAGATAAACAGCGATATGGATGTAGAAAGAACTTTAACTGAAAAGGGACTAAAGAAAACTTCTTGTAGAATTGCTATACTCGCCTTATTCAAGAAAAAAACACACGCTCTTTCTTATGTGGATTTTGAACATCTGTTGCCTCTTGGCTTTGATAAGACTACCATATACCGCACCCTGTACAGTTTTGAAGAAGCTGGCCTTATTCACAAGGTAGATGACCACAGCGGATTGCTAAAGTATGCATTTGGCGAAGTGAAGCAAAATGGGCATCCACACTTTAGCTGCGAAAAATGCCACAACACCTATTGCGTGGAAACTACTTCAACAATGAAATTGGAATTGCCTAAAGGGTTTACATCCAATCAAATATCAACTGTAGTTACCGGTTTATGCCCATTCTGTTATGAATGATAGCAACTAAAACTGTTTCAAAAAGGTTATTTTACTGATAAATTGCAGATTTTGCTGTACCGTATCAAAAGCATCTACTTGGGTATCATTAAATACAAGATATATAAAGGATAAGGGCATATATTCCCATGAAAAGCGCACATTCCATCTCCCTTGGCTATCAAAACTATTGAATTGGTAAAAGGTAGATAACTGTACTCTGGGGTTCAATGCCAACCGGAGGTTAGCGGAATATAAATCGGTTTTTAAGTCCCTGCTTTCCGTACCAAGAGATTTTAGATCATTATGTTCATAATTCCCTGAAATAGCCAATTGAGGTATAGGGGCGTATCGCAGTTGACCTGAATAAAAAGTACGATTTCCGTTGTAAAAAGTCCCCCATTCGTAACGTGCCAGAAAAGATATCTTTTTGGATTGGTCAGAACGATAGCGTACAAATTGATTGGTATAGTAATAGCGATCTTGGTCTATCTGAATCCCCAAAGGAGCAAAATTAAAGTTTATGTTTTGCCATGTTGGGGTTACCGCATATTCCAAGAGACCATTGTCTTTAAAGATGATATACACCGGAAACATATAGAGACTTGCCTGCTGAAAATTAGCTGGGTTTTCAAAATCGTGATAATAGTTCACAAACATACCCGGATCCCATCTTCTGATAATCGATTTTTCATTTTTGGGACGCCAGATGTAATAGCCTCCGGGATTGTGCCAAATAACATTATTTTGAAATACAAATCCTGTTCCAGGTAGATAGTCTTTGCTCACAAAATTGCTTAGCCAGCCCATGTAGAATTGGTTTGTGGTATACCCAGCAAAAGCATTTCCGGCAATGCCGTAATTACCGGTGCCTTCGTCGTACGAACCGGAAGCGAGATAATTAATGGTGATTTCGTTTTTTGGTCGGAAAAGCCCATCTATGCTTAGGGTAGTATTATTCTTGCTGCCAACATTAAGGGAATTGGCAGCTTCATCCAATCTGTGGGTTAGCATAACGCCTATATTATTTTCTTTTCCGTAATTCTTTGTATATCTAAAAATACCAAAATTGGCTCCGGGGGAATTATCCGTTTCCCTTTGATGTACATACAGAGCCGCGAGCGTTTTATCTTCATCTCTGTCGGTAAAACGTGCACCAACATCAATTGGTGCAGGAAGTGCATTAAAGCCGCCTTGCAAACCAATCCTCCTACTAAAGAAGGGCACTACGGCAGTACCGGACGATCCGGCCCAAATCCCGGAATTTTCAAGAAAAAACTGCCTACGTTCAGGAAAGAAAATATTGAATCGCTCTAAGTTGTTTACGGCTAAATCCACATCAGCTTGTGCAAAATCGGTATTTACGGTTAGGTCTAATACAGCGTTTGGGGTAATGGCCCATTTTACGTCTCCCCCAATTTTTGGATTACTGTTTGTAATAGTGGGTAAATCCCCATTTTTGCTTGCATCATATTGGTATAATGTGAAAGGTTCTATACGGATGTTTGCTGCGGGAGGAGGTACTTCCAGCCCTGTTAATTTAGCGGCATACGTCATTCGATAGGGCGAAAAGGACTGGGGAATTTTGGGGAAAGAGGTCTGTTCGTAATCTCTCCGGGCTAACCTAAAAAAGGTAACTCCCCATTCTATGGGTTTTCCGGCAACCGGATTGTCATACCGGATAGATTTAAACGGAATGGCAAATTCAGCGTAGTATCCATCATCGGTTCGAGATGTACGTACAGTCCACAATGCATTCCAATCGTTGTCGGTACTGTTGTCATTAAAGTTCTGAAGATCGAGCTGATTGCCAAAAGGTGTTGTTTGAAACGACACGGCATACTGTTTTGTATTTTGCGCATCTATTTGTATCCCAAAGATGTCGTTTTCACCTTGTTGAAAATCCCTTCGCAAATCTTGTACTCTTATACCTCGAGTTCCCAAGGAATCTTTACAAAAAGCACTAACATACAGGTTTTTTTCATCATAAAGTACTTTCACCTCGGTTTTATAAAGATACTTACCTCCTTGAATAGGTTCTCTTCTAAAAAAATCGGTAACAGGTATGCCATTTTGCCAATCTACTTCATCTAAAACACCATCTATTTTAATAGGGTTATTTGTTCTTATTGCCTTAATTTCCATCGGAATGGCGGGCGGAGGGAAATTTTCAGTTTCCTGTGCAAAAAACATCATTGGAAATAAAAAAAATAACAAATACTTCCTGATCATTTTAAAACTGCTTTAAAAAAGTTAATTTTATGATACTCTGATTATTCTGTATCCTAATCGGATTCAAAAGACTGTTAAGCTGATCTTCACGGTTTTCATTAATTACGACATATAAATAGGATAAAGGCAGGTACTCCCAGGAGAGACGAGAATTAATGTTAGCCCTTTTGTTGGTGGTGTTGTACTGATAGAAAGTAATTAATTGCAATCTCGGATTGAGCGAAAGCCTAAGTTCTGAACCTAATAAATTGGTTTTAGCAGTTTCTTGATTTATTCCTAAATTCTTTATTTCATTGTATTCATAATTTCCGCTAAACGATATATGCGGAATAGGTGCAATGCGCAAGGAGGCCGTGTATGTATTCAAACTTCCATTAAAATACTTCCCGAAATTGTAGGCCGTGCTAAATCCAATTTTTTTTGAAAAATCTCCTGTGTAACTAAATATATGGCGATCAAATGTATAATAACCCGTGGCAATCTCAATGCCCAGGGGAGTAAATGGCTCTCTTAGCGATTGCCAATTTGTTCTATAAGCGTATTCTATTTCGCTGCCATTCTGTAATTCAAAGCTAACTGGTATAAAAGATGCAAATCCCTCCCTAAAAGATAAATCATCTAAATAATTATAAAAGTATGTGGTAATTCCGGGATTGAATTGTCTTGTAAATTTTGGCAGCCATTTAGGACGAAGTTTTAATGAAAAAGCAGGACTAGTTAATAGGTAATTGTTTGCATCGATAAATCCCACTTTGGGATCGTATTGAGATGAAACCAAGCTTTCTACCAACCCAAAATAAATCCAATTATTTGAGTAATACGCCCATAAGGCACCTGAATAACCCTCATTGTCCTCTGCTCCAGAATTTTTTGAAGCTGAAAGCATCCAAAAGGCATTTATGGCTTGTGTTGGTCTTAAAAAACCGTCTATTGTTACCGTGGTGTTGTAATTAGATAGGCCTTGGGCATTCGGTTCATCATATCGCAGGGTGGCCATTCCCCCAATCCTGTTTTGACCCCCCAGATTTCGGGAATATCTGGCAACTGCAAAATTGGCGGCAGGTTGACTTCCTGATTCATCTTGTCGCAATACAATAGCGCCAATGTTTTGCTTAGGGCTTCTATTGGTGAATCTCGCACCTACCTCAATAGGAATTGGGTTACCGTTGTTATCTAAACCAATCCTCCGACTAAAAAATGGTTGTAAATTATCCCAGGCAGCCATATAATATATTTCGTTGCCTTCTAAAAAGAACTGTCTTCGCTCCGGGAATAATACAGAAAATCGCGAAAGGTTTATAACCTGTCGGTCAACATCTGCTTGTGCAAAATCAGTATTATAGGTTAAGTCCAAAACGGAATTTGGCCCCATTACCCATTTGATTTCACCACCTGCTTTCAACTCTGTATTCTCATTAAGAAGAATATCGCCTTCTTTTTGGCGGGTAGCATCAACAAGTAAATATGGGTTAAATTGTATATTTATAGATGGCGGAGGAGGCTCAATGCCTGTAAGTACTGCCTCATAAGGCATACGGTAAATATTGAAAGTCCTGGGTATTGGTGGAAAGGAAACGTATTCATTATTGACTCTAATATTTCGGGTTAAAATAATTCCTATCTCTTTGCAATTGTCTGGATAACGAAGGGTTTTCCATGGAATAGCAATCTCCGCATACCAACCCTCTTCGGTAATTTGGGTTCTTACGCTCCATAAGGCAGACCACTCCCTGTTAAAAATCTCGTCATCCATAACCAGTAACTCTCTTTGGGCGCCATATGGATTCGTTTGAAAAGAAACTGCGTTACGCTTATCAAGGAATCCATCTATTACCACCCCAAACATATCATTTTGGAAATAATCAAAGTCGCGCTGTAGGTTTTGTGCCAAAATATCCTTTCGCCCGTTCTTGGTTTTGCAAAATGCCCCGATATAAAGGTTTTCATCATCAAATAGAATTTTGGATTCAGTAAACATACTTGCCGGAGCACCTTGTACTGGATCTTTTTGAATAAAATCTGTAACGGATATTGCATTACTCCAACTTGCCTCATCAAGAATTCCATCTATTTTAATGGGATCTGAAGTCCTGATAGCTTGTATTTGTGGCGCAGTCTCAGGTGGTGGGAAAATATCTGGATTGTCTTGGGACCATAATTTTGCTGAGTAAGAAATCGAAACTAGAAATATAAACAAAGCAGCTATTTTCATTTTGGAATGGTCTTATTTATAAGTCTAATTGGAAATAAGGTTTCCTCTTGCTTTGTTTCTCTGATAAAGAACTAATCCCAAACCACTCAAAAGCACGCCTCCCGATAGAATTAGTAAGATATTTAGGAGAACAGGAATTTTAACCCTTTCTCTATATTCAAATTGAGGCAGTCCTGTTACCAATCCCGATGTAAAGGTTTCATTTCTATAAAGAAGTGGAAGAAAATAATCGCGCCAGTCTCCGGCAAAATCAACCACTTGCTTACGGTAATCTTCGTAGTTTAAGGTAGAAGTGCCCGCAATACCACTTAAGCTTTCCTGCATAATAATGGCCGGGGAGATGATTCTTAGTTTTGAGATACCTTCCTGTTGTTTTTTAATTTGGTTTTCGTAGGTGTTTAATAAGGGCTCCAATTCTTGTTTCAACACTTTTTGAGAAGCCATATAACGATGCCAATAACTATATTTGGCTGTATCCTGCTGTGCGTACTCCGGATGGTCCCTTAAATAGGAGGCCAAGATGGCATCTTGCTTTTTGGACGATGCAGCCTTAAGTGCCCTCATTTCATTAACCATTCTGGTTCTGGACGGCATGGGATATAGTGCGTTGACCATCTGGTTTACGGCGGCCGGAGCCACTAAAACCAGAATTACCCAAAATCCCATAAGACCTACAGCATTTTTGGCAGAAGAACCTAACCATAAGTTGATTAAAAAAGCCAGGGTAAACCAAAAAAGAATATAGCTTAAAGTCAACCCCACAAAGGCTAGAATCTTAGAGAGATTTCCCGGAAAAGACACCTGATTTACCACCAAGGTTACCACAATAGCCAATATGGTAATGACCGCTATCCAAAAAAAACGCAATACTACTTTTTGCAGCACCCATCGGAAAAGCGAAATAGGTTCTGAGGCCAATAATTTTAGGGAGCCGTGCTCCTTTTCATAAGACAAAATGTTGTAACTAAAGGCAATAATGATCAATGGCAAAAGGTATATGATTACAAAAGCCAAATCAAAACTGCCAAACAATAACTGGACAGGACTGGAAAGTTCCCCAAAATTAAGCGTAAAATCCTCTCCTGTTACCGTGGGCTTTATATAATGGGTAAACAAATCACTTTGTCCAACCGCAGTAAACGTTAAAGCGTTGGGGGTCATCGCTGCAACTCTGGGATAATTGTTACCTGCTGCAGTGGGTTGGTCCGGTGTTCTCCAATAGGGCACACTATTTACTGACAATCCATTTTCTATGGAGTCCAAAAGCGATAGCATAATGGCATCCGCATTTTTCATCTCCAATTGGGCTGCGTCAATATCTGCAATGCGTTTTGTGACTTTTTGTTGCCCGTTATATCCTGCAAAAAGGAAAAGAGCCAGTAAAACGACAATCAAAATTTGAATCCATTTGCTTCTGAGCAAAAGTTTCAATTCGTATTTAAAGTTGTAAGATAGCATGGTTATATTTTTTTTGTTACAACAAATAGTATTGAAAATGTAATCGCAAACCAGATCCCTAGTAAGGCAAGGTTTCCCGTATTGCGTCTTAAATTTTCTGACAGACCGGGCGGCTCGTAACTAAATGCGGGAATTTTTTCCCACAGCTCGGGCTGTGCGAGATAGTCCCAGTCGCCTGTTTTGGAATTTTCTACCAGATCCCCGTTTAAAACAGCCTGCATTGCTACACGGTGTTTTTCAGCAGCATCGGCAAAGCTCCAATGAGTTTCATAGTCTGTATTTGCCAAGGACATACTTAAAAATCGGACAGGGAGAAAGGGAGAAATAGCCGCTAGGGTTCTATAGGTTTTGGTTTGGTTATAGAACTGTTCCTTTAATACCTTGTAATGCTTAAAATACACTTCAGCCTCATGCTCTTCTCCTTTTTGCATGATATAACCATCAAAGTTGAAAGGCAATTTTTCCACACTATCCACACCGTGTTCCTTAAGGAGATTTTCTTCAATGCGCTTAGCTTCTTTGCTGAAGGGATTGTGCCCGTCCAGTCCTGCTTCTTTGTCTTTTAATACATTGGTTGCAAATTCTTGTCGGGTAGGATAGGGGTATTTTTTGTCGGCAAAATTACTGGCTGTTTTTGGTGCTACAAAGCAGGCAATAATCCATAGGGTTAAACAAACTACCAGTGAAATTCCTGAATTTTTAGCTTTATAGGAAACAAAGAGCACCAGATTGGTGAATACCATATAGTACAGCAGATACACCAAAAACAGAGTTAAGAGCGTAGCAACATGAAAATTACCAAAATCCTTTAAAGTACTCAATATAATAGCTGCTAAAACAAACAATAAGGCAGTAATCACCGCAATGGGCAATAGGGTTGCCAACCACTTACCAAGACTTAGTTTAAATCCAGATATTCCCTGACTTTTCAGAAGGGAAAAAGTGCCATTCTCTTTTTCTTTGGTAAACGAATTATAGCCAATGAGTATAATGAGTAATGGAACAATGAAAAGTAAAATAAAATCGGGGGTTAAATCCCCAAAACGAGATAACCCGGTTTGATCAGAGGCAGCGCTGAATTGTGCTTCATTGCGTTTGTGTGCCTCCAGATAAATGGATACTCCGGTATACTTATCAACACCCTGATCGATGAGTGATAAGGGATATTTGGGTTTAAAGGCATAGGTGCCATAGTGGGCTGCGGAGTGTGGATTTTTTTCACCTTGGTTCAACCACATATTTCGCTCGTGGTTCTCAGCCTCCCTATATTGATCTTGGGTATTTTGGTATTGCTTGGCTCCGATAAAAACCGCCAAGGCAAGGAGCACCAAAACAATTCCCAAAGCAATTTTAAAACGACCGTCCCGAAGGATTTCTTTACTTTCCTTTACAATTATTTTTCGTATCATACCACTTCAGTTTTAGAATAATACATGGTTTTTAAGTACAGCTTTTCCAATTCGGACAATGCTATTTCATCGGCAATAAACTGATGTTTTAATTCCCCATCTTTCATGATGCCGATATGGGTTGCAATTTCCTTGGCTCTAAAAATATCATGGGTGGCCATGAGGGTGGCAACCCCATTATCTTTAAGTTTCTGTAGTAATTTTCCAAATTCATTACTGGCCTTTGGATCTAATCCGGAGGTAGGCTCATCCAGTAGAAGTACCTTTGCGTCTTTGGCCAACGCAATGGCAATACCCACCTTTTGACGCATTCCTTTAGAGAAGGCGCTAACTCGCTTATGAAAGGCTTCGGTTTGAAGTCCCGCTTCAAAAAGGAAGTTTTCCAAATCGGATTTTGACATACTTTTACCGGATATTCCTGTAAAATAGTCTAGATTTTCAGCGGCTGAAAGGGTAGGGTAGAGCATTAGGTTCTCCGGAATATAAGCCAATTGTTTTTTTGTTTCCAAGGGATGTGTATTTACATCGATATCATTGATAAATGCTGTTCCACTTGTTGGAGCAATAAAGTTTAACAACAAATTTATGGTGGTCGTTTTTCCGGCTCCATTTGCCCCCAAAAGGCAAAATATTTCACCTTGCGCTATTGAAAGGTTTATGTTGTTCAAGGCTGTAAAGTCACCGTACTTTTTGGTGAGCTGGTTCGTTTTTATCATAAGGATCAGTTTTAAAGTTCATATAGTTTTTTTATTAATAGACAATTGATTTTTAGTGTTTTACGGTTTTTTATTTTTAGGCTCGATGGATGCTTTTTTTCATATTGTCCAAGCAATACGTTCAATACCTGCAATTTTTAACCGGTTATCTTATCTAATTTGTGCTTTATCGTCTTTAGTTTATGGCGATGGACCAATTATCGTTCATGTTTAGGTTTCCCTCTTTCCAATGCGGGATTTCCTCATCTTTAAGTAAGCAATGCGATAGTTCAGCAATTATTTTTTCCTTATTTAGCTGTTGTCCGATAAAAACCAATTCTATTTTACGATCCCCAAAATCTTTATCCCACTGGTTTTCAATGGATTTCTGATTGTCCAGAAAGGGAGCGTACCCAATCCGTTCACTAAAAGGCATGGATGCCCACCATACTCCGGCATAATCGGCTTTGCAAGACCCTCCGGCTGAACTCCATACAAGGGCTTGGTCTTTTCTTGATGCCAGCCAAAAAAGGCCTTTGCTTCTGATAATGTTGGCCGGAAATCCTGTTGTTATATAGTCCATAAATCGTTTGGGATGGAATGGCTTCCGACTTCTAAAAACAAACGATCCCAGACCGTATTCTTCGGTTTCCGGGACATGTTCATTTTCCAATTCCCGTATCCAGCCTGCTGAGGTTTCGGCTTTTTCATAATCGAATCTACCTGTGTGTATTACCTCGTTCAGTGAAACCGAGGCATTTTTGGCGGGAATAATCCGTGCTTCCGCATTTAATTTTCTAAGAATGGCATAAAGTGTTTTAAGCTCTTCCTCCGTAATTAAATCCACTTTGTTTAAAATGAGTACATCAGCAAATTCTACCTGATCCGTGATAAGGTTTACAATGGTACGTACATCACCTTCCATATCGGTTAGACCTCGGGTGGTGAGGTAGTCCGAACTGGAGAAATCCTTTAAAAAATTAAAAGCGTCCACCACGGTAACCATGGTGTCGATATAGCTAAAACGACTGAGGTCTATGGTACCGTCTTCACTTTCAAAGGTGAAGGTTTGGGCTATGGGAATAGGTTCTGAAATGCCGGTACTTTCGATTACTAAATAATCAAACCGGTTTTCTTTGGCCAGTTTTTCTACTTCTATCATCAAGTCTTCGCGCAGGGTGCAACAAATGCATCCATTGGACATTTCTATTAGTTTTTCTTCGGTGCGCGAGAGGGTATTTTGATTTTCTACTAATTGGGCGTCTATGTTAACTTCACTCATGTCGTTAACAATAACAGCTACTTTAAGCCCTTCTTTATTATGAAGGATATGGTTGAGCAGGGTTGTTTTCCCTGCCCCTAAAAAACCGCTAAGCACGGTTACGGGTAATTTTTTCATGTGACACTATTTTAAATGAAAGGAATAGCGAACCAATCGCTTATACTTATCTAAATAATAGTGTTACTGGGAGGTCCCCGAAGAGAAAGGGTAGTGGTTTTTAAGTCAAT
>JBGTEN010000159.1:0-57303 GCA_041747755.1 Arenibacter sp.
TTTATTTCCTAATGTCTAATTAATTAAGGTTCAATGTTGTTGATGGCAGAAGTGAGGACACCGATTAGCACACCTTTAATACGAGATTATAACCTATTATTTACCATCAAATAAAATGTGTAAAAACAAAAAACACTGATAATCATACGATTAACAGTGTTTTACTTCCACTTGATATGTGGTTCGTCGGGGTGGCAGGGTTATACCCTTTCCCCATAATATTATATATATCAATCAGTTACAGATTCCGAAACTCAACTGTTAGCCGATTTGTTGACGATATTATAAATGAACTTAAAGTAAAATGCTTTACTTTCTGACGGTGCAAATATATAATTTGTATTATTTCAAACCAACATAAAAAGTCATTTATTTTATAGCACTTAATACTGCTTCAATTTCTGTCCATTATGTCTTATCACTCCTATTAAATATCCTTAAGTTTCTCGTTGCAAAATACATCAAAATTGAATAATCAACTATTTCATTATAGGTCTATTAAATGTAAACTTCTATAAAAAACTTTGAGGTAGAGAGTATTCATACAATATTACCGAAATATAAACGTGGCAAAATATTTTCCGGAAAAGGGACGGCATAAAGCCATCGCTTCTTCCATCGCTTATTTATTCCGTTTCCTTTCCACTCCAAAATTTTGTCTCCCGTTTGGGTTCTGCTCAAATATTGTTTAATCTAAAATCATTTAATTATGGAAACAAAAGTAAAATCAAACGGAACAGCAAAAAATGACAATGCAACCGTTAAAAAGGAAGTTCAAAAGAAGTTGACCGAGGAAGCAGTTGGAAAGACCGTAGTCCCTGAAAAGTTTAAAACGGTTGAGAAGTCTGCAATCAACTTGGATGACAGAATTCAAAAGTTTGAAAAATTGAGAGGTTTGGCCACGCAACGTGAACGGCTTACGGAAACCTTGAGTGAGCTTACTAAATTCAATTACAATCAGGACGGTTCAAGTTCTTTTCACATTAGAGATTCCCGTAATCTGGAATTCAAGACGACCAACACGAATTTAATAAAGTTGGTCACTACGCATTTACAGTCCACTTTGGAAGAACGTAAATCAGAGATTGAAGATCAGATTGTAAAATTTGAACTTTAATGAAGCAAATGTCTTTAAATGTGAAAGCCTGCTCGCAAGAGTAGGCTTTCTTTTTTTAATCATATCTGTCATCGGACAGGTCTAAAATCAAATATTATGTATTTAAATCGTTTACAACAAGATGAAATTTTCGTTTCAAATGAAATGAAATCGTTAAAAAGTATAACTGGAATGGAGTCTCGAAGAGGACTTGAAAACGCCATTATTTCCAATGGAAAGATTGTGAATGTGGTCTCGAACAGTTATGGCCATATCCCAAATGAACTGTTCTTCATAAAAGCCGAACAGCTATTGCTGGATTCCAATCTGAAATATCATAAACGAACTATTAACAGAAATGACAGGTCTTTCATTACCGACTTTATAATTGAGGACGACAATCAGTTCTCGCTAAAGAATGGGCAAGACAGAATATTACCAATGCTTCGCTTTAAAAATTCTTATGATGGAAGGGAAAAAACTTCGGGACATTTTGGATTTTATAGAGAAGTATGCACGAATGGACTCCACGTTGCGCAAGCTGAAATAGCATTTTCAATAAAGCATAGTAAGAAAAATACAGATTTAATAATGCCAAAATTGAATTTTCTATTCGAGAAATTCTTGGATAACGAATACTACGCAATCACAAGAAAATTCAGAGAAATGGAAGAAATTGAACTTATCGACACCAAAGCATTCGTAAAGGAAATATTGGAAAAAACGAAACTATTCCGATATGAATGTAGTGACAAAAACGATAATCCTTCAAAGAAATCCAGAGAATTATTGGATATGATAGCTGAAGAAGGGCACGATTATTATACAACACCCACATTATGGGATGGATATAATGCCTTTAATTGGATGCTTCACAATACTTTAAAAAAGACCTTTTCGCAACAGGAAAAATTGGATAAGATATTGTTTGATGAAATATATGCAATGGTTTAAAGGAACATTGCAAGGTTTCTCCAGTACCTGATTAAACTGGAGTTTTAATGATACTACTGGCATATTAAACCGTTTAGCACATTTCCCTACATTTCGTTGCCCTACATTTCGGAAAAAGAGCTGCACTCACAAAAAGTCTTGGACACAACTTCAAAGATTCCGATTTTCATTCCTCTTGCCCACCCATTCCCGAGAAAATTCGGGAAGTGGACAAACTCCATTCCCAATCTCCATCTTTAAAGTTAAGTCCGCTTTTAATCCTACTTAAATAGGAAAATACGTTTTATAAACTGTTCAGCACTTTACCGCTACATTTCGCGAAAAACTACATTCCGGGCAAAGAGCTTCTCTACAAAAAATCTTGGACCCAATCCTCGTTTTTGGCTTTCCATTCCGCTACCCCTACCCGCTGCGCTGGGAAGGAACGCTACATTCCCAAGCCAAAATCGTGAATTAAGTCCGCTTCTCATCGGAAAGTCAAAGCCTCAATTTTCTTAACAGAATTAACGGCAAATCCTTCTTGAGTCTTTGCTCGATAATTCTTAAAAACCGAACCTTTGCCTTACACATTTTAAGGGGTTTATAATGGATGAAGCCTTTATTGTTTTTCGGGACAACGAAAAACAGGCAGTGCATAACCAATTCTAAATTAAACCCAGCCGCTCATTTCGCTTAACTGTCGGTACGCTCAAATCGCAACCGGATTTAAAAGAATTGCTAATGCCCTTATGGAACTTGTCAAGACTATACGAGTTTTAGTGAAAAATAAGGTTTCTACTTCCTTGAAAATCCAAGGATTTTACTACGTCGCAGACACTCCTGATTTGTTCCCTAAAAGTCTTGACAAAACCCACTTCATCCATTGTGCTCTGCACGAAAGAAATCAAACAAACACCCCTTAAAATTTAATTCAGTTTAAATCAAACAGGGAAATATTAATCTTTTAAATCTTTTATTATGAGTACAATTAAAAATCACGTACAGTTAATCGGAAACGTTGGACAAGAGCCAACAATTACTAACCTTGAAAGCGGTAAAAAAGTAGCTCGTTTTTCAGTGGCAACCAATGAATATTACAAAGATGCCAAAGGGAAGAAACAAACGGACACCAATTGGCACACGGTTGTCGCTTGGGGCAAGACTGCTGAAATTGTCGAAAAGTATGTAGAAAAAGGCAAGGAAGTCGGTGTTGTAGGGAAACTAAAGACCCGAACCTATACCATGGACGATGGCAATCAACGCTATGTAACCGAAGTGGTAGCCGATGAAATCCTATTGATGGGAAACAAGAACGGCAGTACATCCGATAAGTAACATCAAATTTAAGAGGGTGTTTCTTTCAGAAGTTACACCCTCTTTTCTTAAAACCTAAAATGTAAGATATATGGAAACAACCATAAATAAAGTTCAGCTAACAGGAATGGTAGGACAAGACCCATTAATTACACCATTGGAAAATGGCAAAATTGTAGCACAGTTTTCAATGGGAACAAGCGAAACCTATAAAAAATCAAACGGCGAGAAAATAACCGAGACGGACTATCACAGTATTGAAGCCTGGGGAAAAGTAGCCTTGTACATTGATAGGCATATAGGGCAAGGAGATGAAATTACCGTTGAAGGTAAAATTAAGCAACGCACCTACCAAAGTAATGGGGAAAAACATTGCTCTTATCAAATTGTAATCTCCAAAATCATTCGATTGGAAAATTCCAAATCATAATAAACAAAGAGGGCACCAATACCAGTTTTCAATTAGTCCGTGCCCTCTTAATTATTCACTTATAAAATAAATGAACAATGAAAGCACAAGTTAACGAAATAAAAGAAGGATTGCAACATTTTCACGGTTCTGAAATGTTCTATCAAATCCCATTAATACGCACCCGATTTACAAACGGATTGAAATATTTAGCCAATGTGGCGGAATGTTTTTGGCTGATAACCGATGTTTCGGTAATCGCCAAAAGTTTGTTGAACCGAAGCCATTTTATCACAATCGATTTTAAAAGGCTATCGGAAGAAAAACAGGATTATACAGGCTATGAAGCTGAAATAATTTACAGCGATGGAAATGGAAATATATTGGAAACACATCGATACAATGTTACCGATTTTCCTTTGGATGAATTACGTTTATTTTTTGTGGATAATACGTTGATGCTCCCAAGTGAATATTAAATCTAAAGGCTATGATTTATCTAAATTATAACAACCTCGATGAAGAAACCCAAGAAAATTTGCTGTCCGTTTCAAAAGAAGATATAGAGAGCAAATTTGGGAACGACCTTAAAGCCTACGCCAATAAACACCATTTAGATTATAATACCATATTGGACGAAGAAGCGATAAAAAATCTATACTCGTATACCTACATTTTTAATATTTAAATTGAAAACAAGAATTGGACCTTTGAACTTTCAGAGGTCTTTTTTTGTGCCTTATTTTTTCAAAATTTCAAGAGCCAATATTTTGAAACTCGACGCCTTAAATTTACTTTTTCTTTAAAATCCTATTTTTTGGTATCAAAACCAACCAATTGGGAACAATCTGTATTTCGATATTATATCTAAATACAATATCTTTAAAAGGCTTTTAAACAGTACATTTTTAAGCATCATTATCCCATTTTGATTTGACTTTCGCTGATAATGATACACATCAAAAATTAGACCTATTGGAATTTTTTTTATTCCGAACAAAGCAACTGACTTTTTAGTCAGGTTGTTTGAAAAATTTTGTCCCTGCGGGACGAATTTGGAAAAGCAAGAGGGTAACACGCCACGGCGATGTTAACGATTGACTTTTAGTGGTAATTATTTGATATACAAACAATTACATTTTAATGATTTTAATAAAATCATAGATATTACAGTAAATCCTGTTGAAACCCCTATAAAACGGCATTTTTTTACAGTAAATGAACTCTAATCATCAAAAAAAATACAGTTTTTCGGCCATTAGCATAAAGGCAAAAGTGGCAAGTCGTTTTCGGAAATTCTCGAAAAGCGTTGCCCGTTCACATACGGATACGCTGGAAACAATGATGAACTTTTTTGATTGGAACGAGCTATCCCCTAATGAATCTTTGGGTACAAATATGAAGACTCTGGAAAATCGTTTGAAAAAAAGAATCAATGCCCTTGTTGCAATTGTTAGGGACATTGAAAAGAACCAGACCAAACCCACGAATGCAATGCTACAATTACTCTTTCAGGAAAGCCCAGGACAGAATGAACCTCAAGAGGAACTCTTTGAATTTGAGCAACAGGAACTGATTACCGAAAATGAGGAACTGACCTATTACCAAAATCGGTACGAAGGCATACAACGGAAATACGAAACCTTAAAAGATGATTTAGAAAAAATAATAGATAAGACCAGTTATGTAAAAGGCAGTTTTGGAGGTGGCTATTTGAAACTGGAACTGACCAAAGAAGAATTTGAAAATTTTAAACAAAAATCACGAGATGTATATCACAGTAACCAAACAGACCACGGACGGTAATTATGCACAGAGTGTTGCTGATTATGTTGCCTATCTGGAAAAAGAAAACGAGGACAAATCCATTGACGAAATGGAACACTTTTTCAATCAGTATGGCGAAGAAATATCCGGCAAGGAAGTCATCCAAGAAATCGATGGCAATACCGCAAAACTCAAAAAGACCGAACCCAAGTTTTATTCCATTACCGTCAACCCAAGTGCTTATGAATTAAAGCGGTTGCAAAACCATTCCGAAGAACTAAAACAGTACACCCGAGAACTGATGAAGGAATATGCCAAATCTTTCAATCGTGAAATTGACGGACGAGCTGTTACCGTTGATGATATTAAATACTACGCCAAAATTGAACATCAACGAACGTATAAGGGAACAGACAAACAAATTAGGGAAAACCAACCCTATGCCACCAAAATTCTTCATTTGAAGCAAGAAGTCCGGAAAATCCAAAGTGGCGAAGCGAAAGGAAATATTGAAAGGTTAAAACTTAAAATTGGAAAACTGGAGAAAGAAGCTCCGCACCAACAAGACGGCAAACGAATTGTTAGAGGGATGCCAAAAGCAGGTTCACAGAGCCATATCCATATCATTGTGAGCAGGAAGGATATGTCCAACAAGTACAGTTTATCCCCTGGGAGCAAGTACAAAGCTTCGGAAACAGTATTCAATGGAAAACCTGTAAAACGCGGTTTTGACAGGGACAAATTCTTTAAGGCTTCTGAAAAGACTTTCGATAATTTGTTTCATTACAAACGAAATTATGTGGAAACTTATACTGCAAGAAAAACATTCCTTAAAAACCCGAAATTGTATTTCTCGGTTCTTTCGGGATTGCCGACCAATGAAAAAGCTGTTGCCTTTAAGATGCTTGCCAAAGCAGGTGTACCAATGATGAACATTCCTACCAACCAAGTTCAGTTGGCATTGAAAGTAATCAACAAATTTAAAAAAGGAATTGACCGAGCCGTACAATCGGGTTCTATTGGGATATGAATTTGTCAATGGCACATATCATCCTTTTCATTATCGTACCACTATTATTTGCTGGTACAATTTTATACGTGTTTCTCCATCAGGACAGTTCAACAATACGAGATAAAAAATATAAAGTATTCTTTAAACTACGATGGGGACAATTTAAAATCGAGAATATCAAAAGGGGTATTTCTGTAATAGGGTCAGCGGGAAGCGGAAAAACGGAAAGTGTAATCTATAACTTTTTACAGCATTTTAGCGAGCATCAATTCTGCGGAATTCTGCACGATTACAAAGATTTTGAGCTTACTGAAATAGCCTATCCGTTGTTTAAAGATAAGGAGATAAAATTTTATACTATTGCGTTTGACCAAATCCACTATCGTGTCAATCCCATTGCACCAAGATATATACCGAATGAGGAAAGCGTCAATGAATTATCCAAAGTCCTTATTGAGAACCTATTGGAAATTAATGAGTCCAGCTCAAACAGTACTTCAAAATTCTTTAACGATGCCGTGGAAGGTTTGTTGGGCGGAATGATTTGGAAATTAAAAACATCCTATCCGCAATTTTGCACCTTACCCCATTTGATTGCTATTTTCCAATTGATGACCACCAAAAGACTGGTTTCTTTTTTGAGTTCCAATCTTACTTCAAGAAGCATGGCAAGTGCCTTTATCAATGGAATGGATTCCGACAAGCAAACCGCAGGCGTTAAAAGCACCTTGGCAAATGCTTTTAAAAAAATAAGCTCACAACAGTTGTTTATGGTTTTATCCAAAGATGAAGTGCCATTAAACATCAATAGTATGGACAATCCTGCTGTTATTTCTATTGTGAATCATCCCAAATATGAATCGGCTTACTCTCCCATTATTGCCACTATTATGCATACGGTCATCAAACAAATGAGCGTTCGGGGGCAACGGTCGTCATTTTTAATGATGGAAGAAGCCCCAACCATTAAACTTCTAAATATGCACCGAATACCTGCAACACTGCGAAGCTATGATATAGCCACCATATATGTGATGCAGGACAAAGTTCAGAACGATATTCTGTATGGCGATAATATGAGTAAAGCCATTTTAAGCAATTTATCCTATCAATTTTTTGGTAAAGTCAACGACCCAGATACTGCCAAATATTATGAACGTTTTTTTGAAATCATCAAAACACCTACCCACAGCATTAGCAAAAGCAGCGGTTTGAGTTTTGAAAGCCGTATTACTAAAGGCGAAAAAGAGGTTTCCAAACGTAGAGCGGAGATTTTCTTCCGCTTAAAACAGGGGGAATTTGTTGCTTTTGCAGATGGAAAGGACAGAAAGGTTCAATTTAAACTACAAAAAATCAGCAAAGAGATACCTCATAAACCCCATTCATATTCAGATGATGATTTAAGGCTAAATTTTGAAAGAATTTATAGGGATATAGAAATTATTTTCAATAAAAAACGAACTTAGAACAAGTTATTTGATGTAACAATTTACAACTTCAAAAATTAAGAACATTCTTTGCATGTTCCCGTTAAAACACAATTTACATTTTCAACAGAGTAATCTTGCGAAAGAGAAAAATTAACTTCATCTGGAAGACATTCCAAGGTTTCACATTTAACACACTGAAAATGATAATGATTTTTTACTAGTGTTTTCTTACCATACTGAACAGATAAAGCAAAATACTGTATGCCATCGTCAGCGACCACCTTGTGTAAAACACCATCATCGCAAAAGCGATTTAAAACACGGTAAATAGTAGCTCTATTTATATCAATGTTTATCTTCTGCTCAATCGCATCTTGACTCATTGCTTTACCTGTATTTAGTAAAACGCTTAAAACAGCTTCTTTTGTAGGTGTATTTCTTCTTTTCATTACTTAATGCGAATAATTCGCAATAATTTATTGCGATAGCATTGCAATAATATAAAATAATTATATATTTGCGAAATATATTAATGCGATAATTTCGCATTTAAAATAATTTTTATTGCGATAATCAACCTTTCTATTTGATAAAATGCAAAGAAGAAAAGACTAAAACACATCACAAAAAAGAGATGAAAATTAAAAACAATTCCATTGATCTTATTGCATTTTCTAGTGCAATAATTTGTGCTGTACATTGTGCTGTCATACCCATAATTCTTTCATTTTCCTCCCTAAGTAGTCTGCATTTCTTGGAGAATCCTTTAATTGAATGGATATTTATAGGTTTAGGTCTACTATTTGCTATAACGTCACTTTGGTCTAGTTACAAAAAAGTCCATCATCAACCAAAACCGTTGTTATTTAGCGCATTGGGCTTTACACTTATTGCATTGGGAAGACTCAACTTAACCGAATTATGGGAATTAGTCAATACAATTACAGGTGCATTTATAGTGGCTCTAGCTCATTATTTAAACTGGAAATTATTGCGGAATATAGGGAATCACAAATATTAACTTTTATTTAAATTATATTAACATAACATTTGGATTATTTTATTAAGTTTGTATTTAATGAAGAATGTTCGTCTAAAAAATAGCATCACTTATTTACTTCTTGTCCTTTTCATTTCAATGAAAATGGCAGGACTTCATGTGTTGTCCCATACAAATGATAAAGACCATTAATTCATTGTACTATTTGTGATCATGCCATTACACATAACTTAACCCCGGCACTTTCTCCTGACCCACAGGATTTCGCAATTGAAAATACTGAACAACTTGTTCAGAGAGAGATAACTGAAAATTACAATTTCAGTATCTCAAGCACTATTGCTACAGATCAGCTCTTTTCCCGTCCCCCTCCATTTTTACTATAAGAGTTTCATTTACATTTTAGTCTCATAATAGAGTTTTTAAACTCCGTACGTCTCATTTAGAATATTAATTCTAAATGGATATATGTTTCGTAAATGACAGATTTTCAACTCCGTTTTTTACTCTTTAAACAAGAGAAAGAGGATGTGAATCTCAAAACTCTTCCCATACTTCAATTTTATTTTGATAATCTAATTCGCTTTTATGAAGATAAACGCGAAATAGGTTTATAACCATATATCGACATTCTGAGAATTCCTATGGAGCTCGTTTAAATTTTCTTAATTGACCGAATGCATTTTTGAAAATTTTAGATGGTATTTAATATGGGTATGTATGACTTAACATAAATGTTTTTTCATTCTTAAAAATGTTGCAACAAAGGGGAAACCGAAAACCTTGTAGAGAGAGTAGGTATAACTTTTAAATACTATAGTTATAAAACTAAGGAATCTATGATTTCGGAAATTCTGGCTAATAAGGCAAAGCAACCTATCGGAAGCACGCATTGTAGCAGGTGTGGACACTGCTCTAGCACCTTATAGTTTCAGAATTATAGCGGTAGGAATTAATTCCTACCGCTATTTAAAATTAAAACAAAACAGAAAAAACCGTATAGAATATGAATCGACTTACTAACGATCAATTGACAAAACTCTTATCCTTCACAGATGAGAATGTTATATCTAGGTTTATGGATATGTACGATGTTTCAGAAAACGAGGCTAAAGATATCCTTTTGGAGACTCTTAAATTTCTGTACCTAAGTCAAATACCTGGTATTTTCATTCCTGATGAATTATTAATCGTGGACGAGATGTGGCACAATCTAATTTTATTTACTCCCCTCTACCAAGAATTTAGTACGGAATATTTGAATACTCCCTACTTCCATCACCTTCCTGCTACAAAAGCAGAAAAAAATCAAAGAATAGAGGAGTCAAGAATAGATCCCGAAAAGACCAGAAAAAAGTATCTCGAAAAACTGGAATTCCTATTGTCCACTACTTATGATTTTTTGGGGGCAGAAACGGTTGAAAAATGGTTTAAAGTATATCCAGAAAAATATAGTAAAGAAAATATTAAAAAGCTGAGAAAATAAGAATGAGCATTTTTCCAAAAAGAACTATCCCAGGCAAAACAGTAACAATACACTGGAATTTCAACACATCACATTTAAGTGGTGCCCACTTGTACCCATTGGTAAAAATCGGGGTAAAAGACCCCAAGGACAACATTACTATGCTCTTTGAGAATCATGTTATCGCTTTTCCAGACCAAAAGGAAAGTAAGGAAGAACCGCTTCAAAAGCTAAAATATTTGAACAAGAATATCCCTCTCTTGGTATTGGCAGATTATCTTGAAGGACCTTGTAAGCGAGAAAAACTGGTTGAGATTTTGGCCAATATTCAAGCTGGTCGCCATTATTATTTCACTTATACCATTCCCCACAACGCCCCACTGGGTAAATACTCTTTAATCTCAGAAATACATAATAACGGAAATGTAAGATATTCCAAGACACAATTTGACGATCATTTTTGGGTTGAGAAGATTTCGCTTCTAAAAATAATAGGAGAAGGAAAAGACAGAACCGCCGTAATCTGTAATCACTCCAAAGAAAGTACACCCGTTAAAATAGTGAGATGTTTTATTGATTTCAATGGGCATATGGAAACCGAAGTGGAAGCTTTCGAAATGAACCCGGAAGGCACAAATCCAATTTCGATTTCTGAAGGCAAGGTCTTTTTACTCTACAACGAGGAACGGGAAACGGTGGCTTTGACAGAAGATACGCCTATATATATAATAAAAAATCACGAAATACTATTCATAAGTAAGAAAAACGGATTGGATTGCTTAATGAAAAAGGATAGTGACGAGGTTTATTGGCTTTCTCCCGAAGCCAAAAATTTATGGGATAAAGCGGATGGATTACTCAATAAAAATAACCTATCCGAAAAAGAAATAGAGGTATTAAAGGAAATGGAGGGACAGGGACTCATAAAACAAATAGATAATAATGCCTAAGAAACAATACCAAATAAAGCATTTATACGCCATTAAGGAGCTAAAACACTCTTTGAAAATCCTATGTACACTCTTTTTGGCCTTATTTGTGAGTAGCTCCCTTTATTCCCAGAATGGAGAGTTAGTAGGAATAGTTACCGACAACCAAGAAACACCTTTGCTTGGGGCCCATATTCAAATAATCGAACTAAACAAAAGAACCATTACAGATGAAAAAGGTTCTTTCAGTTTCGATAAACTTTCGGATGGGAAATACAACCTAGAGATTTCCTATATAGGTTTTGAGACCAATTATAACATTATTGAAATTTCAATAAAAAAGCCTAGAGCTCAAATCAATATTAGGTTAGAACCCCAACAAAACCAGCTAAATGAAGTGACTCTTGTGGGAAAATCAAAAACCCAGCAATTAAGGGAAAGTACTGCCAACGTATCCGTTTTACAAATGGATAAGTTCCGTGACAGAAATACAAATACCAGCGATATCGTAAAACAAATTTCAGGTGTAAACGTTCGACAAACAGGCGGTTTTGGCAGTAATGCCGAAATTTATGTCAACGGAATGACCGGAAAATCCATTCCATTTTTTTTAGATGGAATTCCACTGTCCTATTTTGGTTCAGGACTAGGATTGAACGTATTACCAGCAAACCTAATAGAGCAGATTGAGGTTTACAAGGGAGTAGTGCCTGTTGACCTAGGGGCAGATGCCCTTGGTGGTGGTATAAATATCGTCACACGGAAATCTTATACCAATTATTTAGACGTTTCATATTCGGGGGGATCATTCAATAGTCATAAGGTGAACGCAAACGCACAACTGGTAAACCCCAACAATCAATGGATGTTCGGGGTGAATTCGTTTTTCAACCATTCCGACAATAACTATAAGGTAGATATTGAAATCCCCGATGAATTTGGAAATCCAAAACCTGCAACCGTTAGACGCTTTCATGATAAATTTTCTAACTATCTCGTCAATCTTTACACAGGAGTTTATGATAAAGGTTACGCAGACCGTTTCATTTTTAGTGCGCGTCTTTCAGGTCTAAAAGACGATATTCAACACAATGCCATTATGGCACAACCCTATGGTGAGGTAACCTATGACGAATCGACTTTAGGAGCTTCACTAGAATTTGAAAAAAAGGAAATCCTCAAGAAAACAGATTTAAAATGGTACAGTGCTTATAACAACATCAGAGGCCAATTTATTGATACTACGCTAAACGCATACACTTGGGATGGAAAAATATTTGACAGACGTACCGATGGTGGTGAGATTTCAACCTCACGGAATCTTTTAAAGCTTACTTCTCAAAACGTATTAAATAGGATTAACTTAAATTACCATCCATGGAAAAATGGAAAATTTACGCTGAATCTTTTTACCGCATGGTTCAGAAGAATAGGAGAAGATCCTATTGCGGCCGAATTTTATGGTGAAGACTTTTTTGCCAATCCTACCCAACTTTTTAAGAATGCTACGGGTCTTTCCTATGAGCATAATTTTTCAAAGGATTTAACAAGCTATACGGCCGTCAAGCATTTTTGGCTGAATGCGGATGGGTATGCTATACAAAATCTTGAATTCCTTCCAAACCAACAAGAAACATCCAATTTCGGATTTCTACAGTCGGTTCGTTATCATATTTCAAACTCTTTTCTAATAAAATCCTCTTACGAATATGCAACCAGACTGCCAGATGAAATTGAGCTTTTTGGGGATTTTACATTGGTAAGACCCAACCCATTTTTAGAACCAGAACAAAGCCATAATTTCAATTTGGGTTTTCAACTTAATGCTGAAAAATTTAATTGGGATACCAATCTTTTTTACCGTGATACGGATAATGTCATCTGGTTGCGAACCTCCCAGTTTTTTGCACAATATCAAAATCTCTTGAAATCAAGAACCCTTGGTGTGGATACGGAATTACAGTATCGTCCATTCGCTTTTCTTGGTCTAAAGGCAAATGCGACGTTTCAGGATTTGAGAAACCGGTCTCCAAGAACCGTAACGGGCGCTGTAGACGACCGTTATTTTAATGCAAGACTGCCCAACATTCCCTATTTTTTCGGTAATGGAGAGGTAAGTTTTTACAAAGAAAAATTCCTAAACACCAAAAACAGCTTTTCGGCTTGGTGGTCCGCAAATTACGTCAATGAATTTTATCTCTTTTGGGCGGTAGACGGGAATAAAGATTTCAAGAACACAATTCCCTCCCAATTTGTTCAAAATCTGGGAGCTACCTTTTCACATCCCGAAAACCGATGGGCATTTACCGCAGAACTCACTAATATATTCAATGAAAAAGTATTCGACAATTTTAGCGTGCAACGCCCAGGGCGGGCGTTTTATATAACCCTTAGAACCTTTATAAATTAAAAATTAACATCAAAAACATTCGAAAAATGAAAAAACAATTTTTTAAAAAAATCGCAGTAGTAACATTCTCTACTTTTTTAATCTTTGCCACAACTTCTTGTAGCGACGATGATAATTCCAGTAATGGAAACGAACCTGTACCCGTAAATTTTGGTATTACTACAGTAAGCGGGGCATTTCCCAATCAGACATCCTACATACAAGGCGTGAACGATTTGGACTTTTCTAGCATAGGAAACGAAAATGCAGCAGAATTGACTGGAGATGCCAATACAATTTCCTATAACGGCACATTGTATGCATATCCTTTCGGTGCACCTGCTACTCTAGTAAAATATTCATTCAACGATGACGGTGATTCCGTTGAGGAAGAGCGGATAGTCGTTCCAGGGGCGAACACCTTTTCTACCATTTATTTTGAAAGTGAAAGTGTTGCCTATGGTTCTGTCGCAGGCGGTATTTCAAAGCTTATTATTTTTGACCCTACCACAATGCGTATTACTGGCGAAGTTTCGTTGACATCGGTTACCAGACGGTTTCCTCAAGCTACACGCACCTATTATATGGATATGATGGAACGTGATAACAAATTATTTATGGGGGTACACTATGAAAGAAATTTTGCTCCTGTAAATGACTCAGCATATGTAGCAGTAATAGATTTAAACAGTAAAGCAGTAGAAAAAGTAATTGCTGACCATAGAACAGGAATGGTTTTCGGTGGTCAGGCTGCAAATGCGGGAATGATCAAAACGAGTAATGGGGATATTTATGTACAGGGCTTAGGAACTACCATGAACGGAGGCATCAGTCCTAGTGGTTTACTAAAAATACCTAACGGACAGACTTCATTTGACCCAGATTATTTTATGAATATGCAAGATGCAACTGGAAATGTATGTTACGGAATTTATCAAATGCCAAATGGACGAACCTTTACCGCCAAAGTAGAAGATGCTGCCGATTTTTTTGAATTCCTAACCGAACAGCCACAGTTCAAATATTTTGAGATAAATATCCAGAATAGGTCGAGTTTAGGAGCCGTTCCTGGCCTTCCTACAACCTATGGCTCTAGGAGAATGATTATTCTTGCCTTTACCGATCAAAAATTACTATTTACTACCGCAACCAACGATGAAAATGCGTTGTTCAGTTTTGATACCACCTCTAATACATCCAGCAAGCTTTTCATTTCTACAGGAGGATATATAACAGGATTGGAAGATCTAAATCCATAATTATTTGAAAAATGCTAGAAGCCAAAGACCTCACAAAAAAGTACGGTGATTTTACCGCCCTGAAAAACCTAAACCTTAGCATCCGAGCTGGTGATATTTTTTGCCTGCTCGGGGCAAATGGGGCTGGAAAATCGACAACTATCAATTTGTTCTTGAACTTTATAGAACCTACTTCAGGTAAAGCTTTCGTTAATGGTTTGGATGTGGAAAAAAACCCTCAAAAGACAAAACAGTGGCTGTCGTATATCCCTGAAAACCTCCAATTATACCAAAATATGACAGGGCTTGAAAATCTTCGTTTTTTTTGTGGACTTCAAGGGGGCAATCAAGATAAGGAAGAACTGGAAGCCTTGTTGATAAAATCGGGATTACAAAAAGATTTTATCCTAAAAAGAGTAAGCAGTTACTCTAAAGGAATGCGACAAAAAGTAGGTATTGCTTTGGCAAGGGCAAAAGGAGCAAAAATATTACTTCTAGACGAGCCTACATCTGGACTAGATCCCAAGGCTAGTAATGAATTCTCTGAATTTTTACTGGAAATGAAAGAACAAAAAGTTGCCACTTTAATGGCTACCCATGACCTTTTCCGAGCCAAGGATACAGGAACACATATAGGAATCATGAAAGAAGGGGTTTTGGTCGATAAAATGGAATCAGATCAAGTCTCTTTTCAGGATTTAGAACAAAAATATTTAAGACATATGCACACATAGAATGAAATGAGCCATCATAAATCTTGATACCCACCGAGATGATTAATGGCGAATTAGATGTGACCGATAGAAAACAATGAAAACAAACACATGAAACGTCAAGTCTTTTTAATTGCCGGAAAGGAACTTAAAGGTATGGCAAGACAAAACTCTTTGAAGATTTTATTTACTATAATTATAATTCTTCTAGGGTTTGCGCTATATTCCGGATACATTGCCTACAAACAACAAATGTTAATGGTAGAAACTGCTCAAAAGGAAAGAAGGGCAGAATGGTTGGATCAAGGAAATAAACATCCCCATATTGCTGCACACTATGGTACTTATGTTTTCAAACCAAAAACATTGCTTAGTCTTTTTGATTTTGGATTGGACACCTACACTGGAACTTCTGTTTACTTAGAAGCGCACTACCCTCATGAGTTTATGTTCAGACCAGCACAAGGGTACGGTAATATGATTCGTTTCGGGGAATTAAGCGCTGCATTAGTGCTTCAATTGTTATTGCCACTTCTCATTATATTCATCACTTTTCAAACCTTTACTAAGGAAAAAGAAACAGGAACTTTGAAGTTATTGGTAAGTCAAGGTGTATCAATAAGGTCTATCTACTTGGGTAAGGTCTTAGCTTATTCCTTAATTATAGTTACCATAATGGCTCCGTTTTTTATGGGTGTATACTTAGTAGGAGAAATTGAAAAAACTAGTGCTTCGATAAGTGATATGGGGCTACGCATCTTACTTCTCTTTTTTATTTATTTTGGCTATTTATGGGCTTTTACAAATTTTTCTGTCTGGATATCCCTTAAGTCTTCAAGTGCAAGAAATGCTCTTTTAACCTTATTGATATTTTGGATCTTAACGGGAATCATCATACCTAAAACTTCGGCAAATCTTGGTGAAACTTTGTATCCATTGCCATCGATGAAACAATATAAAGAAGGTATACAGCATGATATCACCAGTGGCATGAACCCTAATGATACCAAGGAAAAAAGAATGGCAAGGCTAAAAGAGCATTATTTACAACAGTATAGTGTAGATTCTCTTCATCAACTGCCTTTGAACTTTGAAGGTGTAGAAATGCAGGAAGGGGAAGAATATGCCAATAAAGTATATGATTTCCATGACGCAGCCCTTACTATTAAATTCGAACTTCAAAATAGAATGGGAAGCTTAATGGGTTTTGTAGCGCCATATATAGCAGTGAGAAACCTTTCAATGGCTTTTGCCGCAACTGATTGGTATAGTTTTAACGATTTTCAAAAAAATACCAATACCTATCGACGTCATCTCATAAGAACCATGAACAATGATATGGCGAAGAATTCACGGTATGGAGAATTCTATGAATACGAAGCAGGAAGGAACTTATGGGAAACCATATCAGATTTTAAGTATTTAACACCTAAGGTGACCATAGTTTTCAAGTACTATTGGATGGAAATTACTTCTTTATCTCTTTGGATTTTAATAATGTTATTTCTAATTCCTTCATCCCGTAAAAATAAATGGATATGAAACTAATCTTATTATTATGGCGACGGGAAGGTATTTCCATTTCTAGACATACTTTTCAAATAATTATGTTATCCACTGTTTTTTTATTGGGTATCTATGCCATCTATTATGGACATTCTAAAATAACAGAACAACACAAAACAATCAAGAATGTTGAGCACATTGAAAGAAATGAATTTGAACAATACAAAAAGAGTTTTAATAACGACCATACATCGGTCAAAGAGAAACAACTATTCGATATAGCCTCAGACCCTTCTTATGCATGGTATCGACATGGATATCATTCCATCTTACACCCTCATAGTTTAGCGCACATGTCTCTAGGACAGAGGGATATAGAGCCTTATTATTATAAATTGACTGGAATGAGCCTATACTACCAATTATTTGAAAGTGAGTTAGCCAACCCTCTAAAACTATATATTGGGAATTTTGATATTTCATTCGTTTTTATTTACTTATTTCCATTGCTTGTAATAGCCTTTACCTATGGACTGTATGCAGAAGAAAAAGAAAACGGAATGCTTCCCCTACTAAGGTTGCAAGCTATAGGTCTAAGAAAAATAATCTTGATTAGAATCGGATTTTATTATGTCTTGATAGTAGGCTTGGGAGTTTTTTTATCATCCATTGGCTTTTTTGTTTCATCTGAAATGGATGTTTTGGCCTTCTCCTTATGGATAGCTGCTGTTTTATGTTATCTCAGCTTTTGGTTTGCTTTGATGTTCCTTTTAATTAGTCTTAAAAAAAATTCCTCTTTAACAGCAATTAGTGCTGCTAGTCTATGGCTTCTTTTTTTAATTGTTCTACCAGCCTTATTGAATGTATATGCAAACATTATGTATCCGATAGACAACACATCACTGGCCGATGTTACCCGTAGAAGAAGTCTTGAAAACGAAGAAGACTTTGATGAGGCCAAGGCAGTAATTCTTGAATACTTACAGAATCAGGACGACCTAAAGGGGGCAGATTCTTTGATTGAAGTTAATACTTTGGCCAAAGCCTACGCCGCTTTTACTGCACTTAATGATAACCATCATAGAAAGGAAGTGGCGGACTACTTTGACCAAATTAGACTAAGGCAAGACAGGATATCACTATTTAGGTGGGCTAACCCAGCAGTAAACACCCAAGGAATTCTTAATGAAATCGTTGAAACAGATTCTGGAATTTTTCAATCCTTTTATCAGTCAATTGAGAACTTTCACAAGAGTATTACCAGCTTTTATTTTGATAAATTGTTTTTAAACCAAGAAATAACGAAAAAGGACTACGAAACTCTTCCCAAGTTCAATCTAAATATCGATGTAACGACAAGAAACCATACTATTAGAGGTGGTTTAATGGAAATTTTGGTTATCACATTTTTGCTCTTTGGGATATCAATGGTTCTTTTTAACAAAACTCCTTTCTGAAAGATTATAGAAAATTTGATCCTTAGATGTGTTCCTAAAAAAATTACAACACGATAATTGAAAAAAAAGCCCGACTTCATCAACGACAACCTATGGAAACTTCTACTGAAGCTTTCCGTACCTAGCATTTTGGGAATGATGGTGATATCCATCAATGGACTGGTTGATATATTTTACACCAGTTATTTTATAGGTACGGAAGCCTTTACCGGCATATCCATGTTGTTCCCTTTATTACTAGTTGTTACCAGTGTTACTGTTTTAGTTGCAGCGGGTTCTGCGTCCGTGCTTAGTAGGGCAATAGGTGCAAATAGGGTTGATATTCAAAGAAAAATAATCCCAAACATGATGGCTTTATCCCTTATCGGGGCAGCCATAGTCACTATACCAGGCATCATTTTTTCCAAAGAAATAGTTTCAATTTTGGGAATCTCAGGAGAATTATTCACTTATGCTTTGGAGTATTATGAGGTATATATTTTGGGCTCACTATTTAGTATATATGGACTATCGGCTAACGGTTTGATTCGTGCAGAAGGGAAAATAGGGCATGCCATGCGTTTTACTTTTATTTCTGTAATTATTAATATATTACTAACACCCGTATTTATCGGTGTTTTTAATATGGGTGTGGCTGGCGCCGCATGGAGTAGTATTATAACAATGTTCATTTACAGCTTGTTAACTGCGTTATATTTTATTCGAAGGCAAGCAACATTTGATACGGGTCGTTTCCAAATAAGGTTGAAATATAAAATCCTCAAAAATGTTTTGAACATTGGCTTTTCAGCATTTTCAATGCAATTATCCAATTTATTCAGGCAATTTCTACTGTTCAGATTAGTGGTTATATATGGAAATCTTGAGGCGATGGCCTTTTTCAATTCTGCTTTTAGATTGTTTACCTTTTTGGCAATTCCCCTTTTAGGACTTTACCAATCAATGCAACCGATTATTGGAATCAATTATGGAGCAAACTTAAAACATAGATGCCTAAAAGGAGTACATATTTATCGATTAGCAGGAATTGTGCTAGGTCTAGTTATGATAACTCCCATCTTGGTTTTCCCAGAGAGTATTATCAATATCATGTTGCCAGACAAAGAGCTTAATGAAACTGAAGTTTTTAATGTGAGAATGATAATGGGAATCTTACTGGTTATACCGATTTCTTCTAGTAGTATAATTCTATTTCAATCAATAGGAGATGCGAAATTAGCTACTTTGTTACCTGTTGGGCGTCAGCTACTACTATTTGTACCTATTGTATTGTTTTTGACCAAATACTTCGGTATTGAAGGTATATATTATGGACTTGCTCTAGAAAATGTATTATATGCGCTCGTTTTATGGATTATATCTAGAAAAACACTGCAAAGGATGGAATTAAGAACAGGGTTTTAAATACAGGGATTTTTTTGTTATTTTTTTAAGAGGTGTTTTTTCGCAACAACATGAAAAACATGCCAAAACTTTTCTTTCCCTGACAAGGTCTTGCCATTTTTAGCAGTTTCCTCGAAATATAATAAGTCAAACCCTTTAAATAAACTTTTTAGGGCTTGCAGATTGTGAAAGGTCATGTCGCTGCTAGAACTCCATGAATCTTTTAGTCCAAAAAAGTGCCCACAAAAAAACCCTTCTGGATTGATGCAAGCTATGATATTAGACCAAAGTCTTTCAAAATGATTTGGATGACAAAACGGTAGGGAAAACGAGGCGTTAACCAAATCAACACTAGGAAGTTCATCCAAGTCCTCAAAAGATGAATTTTGAAAACTTAACTGCTTTCTATATTTAGAATTTATATGTTTTTGGAAGTGTACGGAAGCGTTGGGATCCTTGTCTATTGCCAATACGTTAAATCCTTTAGCCAATAATGCAGCAGTATCTATTCCATTTCCGCATCCCAAATCAATGGCTTTCAACTTCTTTAATACATCCTTACTAGGTATAAGCTCTAAAGTTTGGATTAAAGTATTAGCAGGAGGATGTTTTTCTTTATTTACTTTATCATAATGTACTTTCCACATCTTATTCTTCTCATTATTTTAAACAAAGATAAATGAAGTAAGTCTATTCACGGTCGAAAATGAAACATCCTTAAATCTCCTTAAAATCAACTTCCTATTTGTAAAATTCTACATGGACGAAGATCTGCGCTCTCATTCTTAAATTTAAGCACCGTAAACTCGTATCTAAAACAAAGAATTTATTTTTATTCTCCTTATATTATGATAAAAATTAGTTAATTTAATTAACTTTGTATAAGATGAAAAACGGTCGGTTAAAAAACACCATTACCTCTCTATTTCTTGTCCTTTTCCTTTCAATGAAAATGGCAGGTCTTCATGTGCTTTATCATACTGATGATAAAGATGATGTTCCACATTGTACTGTTTGCGACCATGCTATTGTAAATAATTTAAACCCATTACTTTCACCTGATTTACCGAATTTCACAATTGAAAACACTGAATTTATTACTTCTCGCAGAGAGAACAGTACAAACTACAATTGTATTATTTTAAGCAAAATTGCATCAGGTCAGCTTTTTTCTCGCCCCCCTCCTTTTTTACTTTAAGTTTCCTTTTCAATTTTAATAAGTAGGGAAAAAGTTATACTCCATATTTTTACTTTGTGTTAATCTTTAAGATGGTAATCTAACCCAATAAGGATGAAAATTGCGATTTATAATAATATCGGATTTAATAACTTACATGTTCATTATTGTACTTCTACAAATTATGGACAGGGGATTCAATTAATGTTTTAAATTTTCTAAAACCAAGGCCTCTTTTTAGGTCTTCAATTGAAATAATCCCGAATGGACTTTTGCACTTCAAAAGGTCTTCTATCACTTTACTTTTTGCTTTTGATTTAGATTACAAATTATTAACGCAAAGCTATAATCGAAGTGTTTGCTGCATAAATAATAAGTAGAATAATTATTTTATCTATTGAACATTTTGCGAAAACCTAATGGACAATGTAAAAAAATTAAAACCTAAAACAGATTTTATTATTTATTAAGTAAGTAAAAGCATCAAAAATCCAACAACATATTTTTTTTAAAGAGAACATGAAAATAAAAAGCATAGTGATAAAAAGATTCGCCACCCCCATTGTGGGCCTTTTCTTTGGTGTCATGTCACAAGCCCAAGAAAAGAACACTAATTTTCCTCCGCCAAAAACCCCTATTGAAGTTAAGGCTGTACGAGCAATTGAAGCCATTAAGATTGATGGCTTTCTTGATGAAGTAGACTGGCAAAATGCACCGATAATAGATGAATTTTTTAGAGTTGAGCCAAATCAGGGAGGACGTTATAATTACAAAACAGAGACCCGATTTCTTTTCGATGATAAAAATCTGTATGTAGGTGCTTTTTGCAAAGATTCCCTCGGTTTAAAGGGGATTAGAGTGCAGGATTTACGCAGGGATTTCTTATTCGGAGAAAATGATATTATCGCAATTCAATTCGATGCCCAAAACACCAAACAATATGCGGTTTCCTTTCAGACTACGCCCTACGGCAACCAACGCGATGCCCAAATTTTTAATGACAACAATACCGACAATGATTGGAACGCCCTTTGGTACGTAAAGACCCAGCGCACTGAAAACGGTTATTATGCTGAGTTCGCTATTCCTTTCAAAACCTTAAGATATGATAAGCCTCAGGCTGGTAAACCTGTAGAATGGGGTTTAACGATGTTTCGTCTGGCGCGTCGCGAATATGAGCAGACCGTTTTTCCTGCAATTCCCCAAGCCTACTCACCGTACAGGATGACATACGCTGCAAAGCTTACAGGGTTAGATGTGCCTCCCCCGTCAGCCAACATTCGTGTTGAACCCTATTCCCTTTATCAATTTGATGAGTCAAAAAGTGCCGACGCAGTAACAAATTCTAACAATAATCTAAAAGTGGGAGGAGATATTAAATGGGCTATAGACCCAAATGCGGTACTCGATGTTACAGTCAATACAGATTTTGCGCAAGCCGATGTAGATCGTGCCGTTAACAATTTGGAACGCTTCAATATCTTTTTTCCTGAGAGGCGACAGTTTTTTCTGGAAAATTCAGGAATATGGGCTGGGGCTTCAGATAATGCCGTTGTTCCCTTTTTTAGCCGTAGGATTGGTCTGCAAGGTGGGTTTAATGCTTCACCTGCCCCACTTGATGTAGGTGCTCGATTTACTGATAAAGACGAAAACAGAACACTTGCAGGGCTTTATGTGCGCCAGCGAGAGACCGATAATTCCGCTGCTGCTAATTTTGGCGTCTTTCGCTACTCTCAAAACTATGGTAAAGAAAATAATATAGGTGTAATGCTCACCCATAGGCTAGACGAATCCTACCTATCACAAGATGTTACTCAAAACAATAATACAACACTTACACTCGATGGACTTATAAGACCCAAAAACGAGCTTACGGTTGAATACTTGGCTTCAACATCGTATGATGAAAGTGTCGATAAATTTGGGATTGCCGGAAAATTATTTGCTGGTTATCAAGACAACGATTTTTATGCAGGCTGGTTGACCAATTTCATTAGTCGAGACTACCTACCCGGAACGGGTTTTGTCTTTCAGAATAATGTGATACAACACAATCCTGGAGGCTATTACATCTGGCGTCCTGAAAATATTAAATGGATACGCCGTTGGGATCCAGGAGTTTTTGTAGACTATTATCATGATTTTGAGAATCCCGTAAACTTTCAACAGGCGAGCATTAACATTTTTCCCATTTTTACGTGGTTTAAAGATAATAGCTTTGTAGAAGCCTCTTTTACCCCTACTTGGCAGAATATCAATTTTGACTTTGCACCCCTGGGGCTTGATATTGAACAGGGCAATTATAATTATATCCGCTACTTGGTGCGATACAATACAGACCAATCCAAGAAATTATCAGGCTCGGTAAGCTATAATTTTGGCGACTTTTATAATGGTACTTTAAACACGATCGAAGCTGGGTTGCGCTATGCACCAATTCCTCATATTTCCCTATCGGGTACCTATGAGCATAATACCCTAAAAGAAATTGGGGCAGCCAAAGCGAATTTAGAAACCGACCTCTATACCGCCAATCTTCGTTTGGCACTAAATCCCAAAGTACAGCTTTCTACGTTTTACCAGTATAATAGCTTTGATGAACAGGGAAGGTGGAATGTGCGTTTTAGTTGGGAATACCGGCCATTGTCGTTTATCTATTTGGTCTTTAATGATTCACAGATAAATAGTTTGGATCCGGTTCAACGGAATTCACAGTTTATAAGTAAAGTTACTTTTTTAAAGCAGTTTTAAAGAGTGCAGGCTTATACTTTTTAGTACTCTGAATAACTAAGCAGAATTACAGAATCTGTCATAAATACTGCAAAATTCATTATAGAATGAATAAATAGAAATCCTTAAAATCTAATCAATTATGATTCAAATACTAACAACAGGTGGAACAATTGAAGGGCTCGATTATGATAATCCAACTCGAAAACAATTTAAAATTAAAAGTGTTCAAAATATGATAAAAAAGGTCATTGATCAGTCTGAATACACCGTCGAAAAATTGTTCAATAAAGATAGCAGGTTTATAAGTAAAGAGGATAGAGCATTAATTGCATTAAAGGTTGGTAATAGCAATTCAAAGAAAATATTATTGACCCATGGTACAATTACGATGATTGAAACAGCTCAATTTTTGGGCAAACTGAATCTAAATAAAACAGTAGTTATCACGGGTGCTTTTATTTTAGGCACAGAACCAGATACGGACGCCCCTTTCAATTTAGGATACGCCATTTCGTCATTGAAATTTCTAGATTATGGGGTTTATATAGCTATGAATGGAAAAGTTTTTAATTGGAACAATGTTAGAAAGAATCTACAAACTAATAGATTCGAAATTTTATCTTAATACAAATGAATAATGTTTGGCACTTCGATACATTGGACAACTTTTTTCTATCTTTTGATAGATACGGTCATTGTGTTGTTTGCTATTTTTCAATCATGTCAACTCAGGCGTTCGGGATTAAGGCGATTCATCATTTTAGGTGTTTTTTTTATTGTCTATAACACAACAGGAGGATTTCTTCCTTTCGAAAATTTTCCCGGACCATTTATTCTTCAATACGTAATTACCTATGGGGTGGCTATAGCTTTGTGTATCTATGTTCTATATTATTTATACAAGGAATATGACTTCGGAATATTTGAAATGTATTGGTCGATTACCAATATTTCGATGCTATTAGGTATGGGTTTTATTGCTCTCTTTTTAGTTCCATATCATATTACAGATTCGTTGGATAAAGCGAGAGTTTATTTTACTGTTCCATTTGCATTAATCGGATTCTATTTTCTGGGCTCTTTTTGTCAAAAAATAAGTCGTTTTCCAAGATCCAACTTATTCGCACTCCGAAGAAGCAGACTTTCAATAATGTCTGCTGGGTGTATTGTAACACTCCCACTTTTAACTTTGGTCGGCGATTACCAATGGTTAACGTTCACTGTTATGAATATTGTTTTCTATGCCATTACTTTTATAGAAGTGGATAGATACTTGTACATTTTGGAAAATAAGAATAATATGTTGGGCGTAATCGCATTTTATGAGAATAATAACAAATTATTAGAGTTCAAACTTTTACATAGAAAACTTACTAGACGCGAAATCGAGATTGCTGTCTCAATGTTAAGCAACCTAACCTACAAAAAAATAGGAGAAATGTTTTTTATTGCCGAGCGAACCGTTTCGAAGCATGCTTCCAATATTTTTAAAAAAACCGGTATAACAACAAAAACAGAATTTCTTCTAAAATTTGGAAACCAAAAAAATCAAGTTTAGAGCTTTAGACTTATCGACTTTTTGGGTACGTATAAAAATACGTGTAAATCCGTAGTTAAGTACGCCCTTCTTTGATACTTTGAAAATGATTTTTTAAATATATTTAGAAACTCAATTTCCAACCAAAAATGCAAAAAAAATTAAACTGCAAAAAATATGCATACTTAGACCTACTGTTTACAGGATTAGATTATTATTAGTTTCATATTAGTGTTAACAAAACTTCCCATAGGCAGAAGGCTCTAAAATGAGTTTGACTGACTATGGAATATCTTCGACTAACAGAAAATTTGCTTGAAAAACTTGACCAGATACAAGTTAAAACTCCGAATGTCAACAAGAGGGCATTTCGGTCTATTATAGTATGCCGTGAAAATCTTTCACTTTTCAGAAAGAAAATAGTTGAAAAAGGGTTCAACAATCAAAAAGAGGAAATACATTTTTTTAGGAACATTAAGCCTGTTCCTCTTTCACAACTGATTTATCATACCGAAATCCATAATTTTGAATTATCCTTTCCTGAAAACTGCATAGAGGTTCAACGGAAATTTATCAAAAAGCATCTTACCAATTATAATTCTTTCTTTCTTCGGAATATAGATTTTGGACAATACATCGAACTGGGCTGTACCCATTTCGATTCGTATTACTTCACTAGAAAATGCAATAAAGAGCTGCCAGTAGGATCCTCTAGAATTTATATTCAAGACCCAGAATTCAGTACCCCGAAAGACTCTTTACTAGCACACCTAAAGGGATTTGGCTTGATGGTACTCTATCTAAAAAACAAATTGGCCAATTTATCCAAAAACTCTAAAAATCCTTTTCCAATTCAAAGTTTTAATCTAAAATGCGCTGCATCGAAAACGGACATCATAGAACTGACCTATTCATTAATTGCATCAGGCGCAATACAAGGCGATATTAAGGAACTTATCAAGGCTTTTGAATTTATTTTCAATATAGACCTTGGCGATTTTTACAGAACCTTTATTGCATTACGAGGGAGGACAATTGACCCTACTAAATTTCTGGACGCACTAAAAATCGCACTTTTAAAACGGATAGAGGAAGCTGATAATTAAATTATTCTAATCCTTTCAAATGTTAAAAAAACAACCAAGTTGATTCCAACTTGGTTGTTTTGATTTGTTGTAAAATGAACAAGACAAATCATTTCAAAAAACACATTTATACCAACAAAAAGCAACAGAACATCACAAAATAAATGATGTTAAATTTTCAACCAACTTGGTTTCACCTTGTGAATAAAATCTATCAAACCACTTCAAATTTGTAGAACGTTAGTCAAATCAGTGCAAAGCCGTCAATTAAAAAACATTAACCCTTTGGCGGCTTTGTTTTTAAAATCGTTTTACAAATGGCAACAACAATTATCACTACTGATGATCTTCGGGAGTTTAAAATGGAACTACTTGATGATATCAAGGAACTACTCAACAGCCAATCTGGACATATTACCAAAAGATGGCTAAAATCCCCTGAAGTAAAAAAACTTTTAGGAATCTCTTCCGGCACACTGCAAAATTTAAGAATCAATGGCACATTGCCCTACACCAAGGTTGGCGGTGTACTCTATTACGATTACGAAGAAATAATCAGCGTAATGGAAGACAACAAAATTCATAATAAATTTTAAAATCATTTTGGAACAAGTCAATTACATCAAACACCTAAACGCTGTATTCCTTCAAATCTTAAAGGACGGTCGTTTAAATCCCACACACATCAGTTTGTACGTGGCATTGTTTCAATTATGGAACAATTATCATTTTCCTCAAGATTTCTATATCAATCGAGATGAAGTCATGCAGTTTTCCAAGATTGGCTCAAAGACTACCTACCATCGTTGCATCAAAGAGCTGCACCATTGGAAATATTTGCTGTATGCACCTTCCCATAATCCTTTTCACGGCAGTAAAATCAAGATGTTCATTTTTGGGACAAGTGATGGACAAGCTCTGTACCCAAACCCAACCAATATCGGGACAAGCAATGGACAAGCGGTGGTATCTATAAACAAACATATACAAACAGGAAAAAACAATACAAATGACACTAAACTTGACCAGCCCAAAAATGAAGATGAAGTGATTGATTTTTTTGAAACGGAAAAATGGCCAGCACTGGAAGCCAAAAAGTTTTACAACCATTATCAAGGAATCGGCTGGAAAGTTGGTGGTAAAACGAAAATTGTTGATTGGCACGCCACAGCTCGCAACTGGATGTTGAAAGCGGGCGAAATCAAAGAAGAAAAAACTTTGGTCGCAGTCAGCCAAAATACGGACAACTTGCGGACGAGTACCAACAAAAACTACAGTGAACCCTTATGAATATCCAGAATCCACATATCATCATCGAAGGTAGCGTACAATATGCGTTGGGCAAGTTTGAAGGGAATGAAATCTTGTACGATTTTGATAAAATGCTCATTTATCTGAATGCCAAGGGAAAGCTGTTGTTTGGTAAAAAATTTGAAATTTTTGAGGAAGACCGCAATATCCTCTACAAACTTTGCAATTATTACATCAAGGACGAAGTAAATTGCAAAAAGTTGAATATTGATATCAACAAAGGTATTTTGCTTTCTGGTCCTGTTGGTTGTGGTAAGACCAGTTTAATGAAATTATTACGGCACGTTGTGCCACATCACAAACCGTATGAAGTCATCCCTACCCGAAATATTGCTTTTGCTTTTAATAATATTGGCTACACTATTATTGAAAATTACGGCGACAAGAAATTCTATTGTTTTGATGATTTAGGAGTAGAACCTACTGGACGGCATTTTGGGAAGGATTGCAACGTCTTGGGCGAAATACTGCTATCGCGTTATGATTTGTTTTTGAACCATAAAACACTGACACACGCCACAACTAATCTTAATGCCAAGGAACTGGAGGAACGTTATGGCAATCGCGTTCGTTCCCGTATGCGACAATTGTTCAATTTAATTGCGTTTGATAAGAACAGTCCTGATAAAAGAGCTTAACCTTGGTTTTAGTTTTCTGCCTGTAAATGAAGTAATTCGTGAATCATATCGCTTTCATCCAAATATTTGGCTAACCATCCTTGTTGAGACAACCAATGGATATATTTCCTATCAGATTCCCAAATATCTTCAACAAATTCACCTCTGTATTTGCCAAAGCTGAATTTCGTTCTTGAAACTTGAACTACTACTTCGGTTTTAAACAATTTGTGATAAGTTTCCAATAACCCTTCTTCTCTGCAACGATAGTATAACCATTTTTTCTTGTAGCCTTTATATTGTCTTCTTTTCTCCAGATATTTTACTTTATCAATATCCGAGAAAGCCTTAAAAGAATTACGTTTGGCTTTTGGTTTAAACAACCAAACAAAAGTCATCCCTATGATGTTTTGAAGTACGTTCAAAAAGAAAATTATTAATGCTTTCATTTTTTTTTTAAACAAGGTTTTATCCCCATATTAAATTTACTAAAAAATTAATGCATTTTGATACCGTAAGATTCTCTAGAGTGGAACGTTTCTTCTTAAAAACTTGTAAAACAAACGAATGATGAACCGTGGCCTAACACTCTTTTTGTCTACTTTGAAAATTCTAATAATTCATCTTTGCTCAACAACAGAAAGCTATCCCAAAAAACAATCTACACTCTTTTTTCAGTTACTTACTGCACAGCGATTCCAATCGAAGATAGTGCTAAGTTTGATCGATGAAGGCTTTTTATATCTCTCTTAACCATTTTCAATTTAAAAATTGTCTATACTCGATTTCATATACCCGAAGGGGAGTGTAGGGTTTTTTGGTACGCTCAAAAATCAGGTCTTTTAACGACTCCAGTTCCTGCTGGTTAAAGACCATAGCGAGGTTATGCTGCATTGTCTGTATGGGAATCCTACGTTTGAGCATCGCTCTTTGGCAACACGATTCCCAATATTCTACATCAATTTCTGACACAAACTGTTTAAAGGCCTTCATTTCCCTTGGGGTAAATTCAAGGTAGATATTGTTGAAGTACAAGTGGTACACATTGCAGCTTTTGCAATGGGCAAGCTGGCCATCGTTATTCTTGGATAATGTCTTTATATTATGGCACATAAGCAAACGTTTTAATAACAGTCCATTTTTAATTGTCCTTTATGTTCAAGGGTATCTAAGCTGTGAGGCATCGATTGTTCTGTAATAATGGTTTCCAATACATCAAGCACATCGTGTTGCATTGCAAGCGAGCCACAAATCATAATAACACCATCTTCCTGAACCGTTTTAAGAACAATACCCATTTGTTGTGTTAATAGCCTTTGCACATATTCCTTATTTCCCTCTCGTGAAAGACTTTTATGAACGGTAATATTTCGATTTTGAGAAATAATCTCATTAAGAATCTCATCGTAAATAGTTGAAGAAGTTAAGGTTCTACCACCCCAAAATAAGTTTATATTAGTGTCGCAATTCTGTTTAATCATTCCCAGAAATGGTGCAATACCGGTTCCGTTTGCAATTAATACTGCTGAAGGTGTTTTCTTTGGAAAGTGAAAATGAGAATTAGCATCGATAGAAGCTTGAAGCTTGTCGCCCTTTCCCAAATCATATAAAAAGGAAGAGCCACGACCACGCTCGTGTTTTTTGATACTCAATAAAATCTCATTACCCATTTTTGCAATGGAATATTGACGGGCAGTTTCAGTCCCGTTTAGAAACACCACCAATAAATCGCCAGATGTGAATTTTACTTTTCGCTTGGGTTTCAGTCTGATTAAGAAGGTGTCATCCACGTTTAGTTCGGTGCGCTCAATGACTTCAAATGACAATTTTTTTTGTTTCAGTTTCTTAACCTTTGGTTTTTCGATAGCTAATGAAATGTCTAATCGTTCGCTAAATTGCTTGACCCAATTTTCAAAATCGGCAACATCTGCATTATTAATTCTATAAAGCGGTAGCAAGGGTTGAAAATCGGGATGTGTTTGTAAGAGTGCATCAACTTTTATGGCAAACTTGCAATAGTCCGGATATTCCAATGAACCGAATCCTACTACCGAATACTTGATTTTATTCGGTTGCTGAACCGTCGAAAAAACAACTTCAAACTTCCTAGCATTTGTAGTGGGTTCGCCCTCGCCATATGTTGCTGTAAGAATAATGATGTGTTTCGCTTTCGCGAAAGCAGTATAACTATTCAATTCAGTCAGATATACTTTCTTGCCAGCGAAACTCAGACTATTATACAATCGTCTTGCAAAATCGAAAGTCGTTCCCGTTTCTGAACCTACCAAAATCACAAATTCACATTCGTCCTTATCCGACATTTCTAAAGTAGTAGCCACTTTTTTTCTACGCCTTAAAGTCATCACGAAACCTGAATACATAAAGAACAGAATCGATGCACTTGCCAGTAGTAAAACGATAGCCCACAACACACTTCCTTCGCCTGTATGCAACATCCAACTTAAACGAGATGCCAGTTGTACAAAAGGATATTTGGCACTACTGATAATCTGTCCTGACTGCTGATTGACCCTAACTTCTTTATCCTTTAGCGCAATTTGATAATACTCTTCAGGATTTTCGGAAAAGGGAAAATCTACCTTTCTAATTTGGTCGAGTGTGGTTTCCTTGAAAAAGGGAATATCCTTGATACTTTGAAAATTTTGTAATTCATTCGAAGTATTGGTTTCCTGATATTCCATTGAAGTATCTGGCAGTAACTCAAATTTTTCAGCAGAAAGATAAACGCCAGTAAGGGCAAGAATAACGATAGGAATAAAGAACCATCTGCTCAAAAGAACGTGGTAGCGCAGTTCAAAATAATCTTTCTGTACTTTTGAAAATAGTCGTTTAAAACCGGCCTGCCTTTTGGCCAAAAGCAATAATCCCGTGATTGCAATTAGTAAAAGTAATAACGAAATCAAGCCTACAAAAAATCGTCCGATACTTTTTAAGAATAATGACCGATGCAGATTGGTGGCGAAACTGTAAATAAAAGGGCGCTCTTGGACTTCGCCCAATTGTTCGCCTGTCTTTGCATTAATATAGATGTCGAGCGTTTTCATTTCCGCAGTAAGCACAGATGCTTTTACAAAACCAGAGGATTCTACTTCGAGCGCAAATACTTCATCATAATTGTTTTTTAGTGCATCGATGGTAGTGCCTAATGATACTTCATCCAAATCCTGTGCTGCGTATCCTTTAGCTTGATGCGAAATGGGCTCAACGGCCAAAATAACACCCGTAATAGAGGCTACCAATAGAAATAATGAAGAAGCAAGCGCAAGTGCAAAATGACTGTAACGCCAAATGGAAATGGTCATAGTCTATTTTTACTGCGGAAGCATTCTTACATATCGGATAAACCCTTTTCCTTCTTTCTTGGCTTTGAGATTTTCTGTGGTCAACTCAAACTGAATATCGTCCTTATAATATTTTTGGTCCTCAACCGACGTTTCAAAACGTAGGCTATATCCTTTGTCAACTTTATCCCCTGGAATCTGTAAAACGGTAACGGTACGTTCGCCACCGCTTATGGTCGCACCGGAAATAGCATCGATATTGGGACGGTATTTCCCGTAGAATTTCCACCATTCAGGAATTTCACTATACCATTCTCTATCCTTTCCCTGAACATACAATGTTTCTTCGTAGTCGCCAGATGGATTCATTAAAGAAACAATTACATAAGCACCTTCGCCCGTGTAATTGGTCATTTGAATAAGGCATTTTACAGCTTTGGAATTTGCAGTCGTAAACGCTGTGAGTAAGAGTCCTGCCAATGCGATTGCAGGAATGATTTTAAATATTCTTTTCATTAAGCTAAAATTATTAATGCCCAATATGGGCTCATATTATTTTAAAAAATTCAATGAGGTATTTTGTTTTTGTAAAAGTTCGTTTTCTCTTGCCAAATCATAGACCGTTTCTTCAAAACTGGTTTTGATTTTAGCATCTGCACCTTTTGAGATTAGGTATTTCATCATCTCGTCATTCTCAGCTTTCATTGCTGCGAGGTGCAAGGCAGTCAAGCCTTCTTCATTTTTTGCATTGAAATCGATATCGAAACCTGAAAGACGTTTCAACAATTCTAAATTATTGTCTTTAGCAACAAGATGAAAAAGGGTATTTCCTTCGGCTTGTGTCGTATTCATTTTTACACCTTTTTCTTGTAGAAGTTTCAATTTAGCATCAAAATCATCAGCTTTTCTATTATCGTAAGATGCCACTAAATAATATGTAATTGTGTTGCCTTTTTTATCTTTCGCTGAAGGGTTACAATCATTTTCCAATAGAAATTCAACCACTTCAGAACTGTTGCGATGAACCGCAAGCATTAAAGCCGTTTGACCTTCATTATTCGTTGCATTAAAGTCTTTTACATCTTTGGAAAGAAGCTTTGCCATCGCCAATTCATTAAGGGAAGCGGCATTAAGAAAGGGTGTGTTGCCTTCGGAATGTTTTTGGTTCACGTCGGCACCGGCAGTAAGAAAGAATTTAAAAATCGCAGGGTCGGTGTTGCTATATGCCAATCGGTGTAAGGGTGTGTAACCGTCTTTGGTTACGATATTCGGTTCAAGACCGAGGCTTTTTAAATAGGCATAAACTGCCAACGGATTGCTATAACCACGACCACCTTGTACTGCAAACAGAAAGGCATTTCCACCTTCTTTATTTAAGGATTTGTAATCCACCCCTTTTTTGACGAGCATTTTCAGGAAGTCAATATTTCCTTTTTTGCTGGCATAATTAAAAATACCATTACCATCGTTATCTTTACTATTAAGTTTGAAACCCTTACTTGTAAAGAAAGCCAACTCTTCTTCATTGGTAAGTGATGGTGCAACCAATAAAAGTAGGTTTGCGCCATTTTCATTCTTCTCATTAAACAGGTTTACGCCCTGCTTTTCAAAAGCCTCGTACAAGTCTTTATCTTTTTGGCCTGCATTGGCTGCAAAAGCAAGTGGTGTATAACCGTGGCTGTCCAATTCGGTTACTGATGAACTTTTGTCAAGTAGATAATTAACTATTTCCGTTTGACCGGCATACGCCGCCCAATGTAAATAGATTCGGCTATCGTGGGTTTTTTTGTCTATTGGATTTCCTTCCAACGATAAAAGGTATTTTACCACTTCGCCATCTGCCTTTTCAAGAAGCGCATAGACGGTTGCATCAAAAGCATTGGAATTAAATACTGTTGCATCATTACCTTCGGTAATTTTTTGCTTTACGGTTTTCAAATTTGGATTCTCTTTCCAAAACGAGCGGTCAAGGAATACGTTTTCTTCTTGTGCGCAAGTTGTGAAGCCCACAAAGAGCAACCCAATAATTAGTAGTTGTTTCATTATGTTTATTTTTTTACAAATGACTCTATGACTGTGTCGATTTCGACTTTATTTTTATACCCTTCATCCTCAAACAAGAATTTGTAGAGCGGTTTATTATCCACTTTTTCTTCCAAAACAAGGTCCTTGTTACGACCAAAGACTTCATCCCATTTAGTACGAACCATTGCCCATTTAGCATCATTTTCTTTCCACCATTTACTGGCAGCAGCACATCTGCTATCGTCTACCCTTACATAGGTGTTGTACCCTTTTTCCTTGGCCAATAGCACATCTTCTTTTCCATCCTCACGAATGATTTTTGAATTATCCTGGTCGTGCAACCATCCGTAATCGGTAATTTCTTGACGGTTGCCGCGCATCAATAAATTGTAGTCGCTTCTGGTCGTATATTCCCTTCTTGCCAAAGGCGCAGGTGTCGTATTTTCCCAATAGCTTTTTCCATCAACGTGAACCCAAGAAGCAGAACCTTCGTAACGTGGGCTATCATCTACCTGATATACTTTCTGTGTCCATTGTCCTTTAACTTCGGAAGCAGGTAATTTTTTAAAAGTCCATTCATTGTCGGCATTATAGGTGTATAAGTCGGTATTTTCAAATAGCCAGTCTTGTCGCCAATGCTTTACGATTTGAGGGTCTGCTGGATTTCCTACCTGTAAGAGATGCTGAATGGAAATGGTATCATCTTCATCGGTTACCAATTGCGCCCATTCCAATCCTTTATCAACTTTGGTTTTAGAGGGTTTATAGAGTGAATCATTACTATAATTAAAGGTTTCTGCAAAGTTGAACGTAACCTCATAACAGCCACACATATTCTTGATGGCTTCTCGGTCTTCCTTCTTATTTGATGTTTGAGAAATGGCACTTACAGATAAAAATAGTGCTACTAAAGTGTACAAAGGTGTTTTCATTATTAGTGATTTATTGATTTTAAAATTCATCGACAAAAATAGTAATTTTTATTTATTCTAAATAAGAATAATTTATATATTTGCCATCTATTAAGATTGATTCTAAATAAAATGAAGTATAATAAATTGATTGTTAGTGTTTTGTGTTTTTTAGCTTTCGCGAAAGCGGTATCACAAGAAGTAACAAAGGATAGCACGAAAGTCAATAAATTAGAAGAAGTCATCGTAAGTGCTACCCGAACAGAGCGTCAACTTTCGTCTTTACCTCTGCCCGTAACCTTAATTTCAAAGAAAAAAATATTACAATCGGGAACCATCCGTTTAAATGAAATTTTAAACGAGCAAACAGGAATTATAACCGTAAGCGATGAAAGCGGATTTGAAGGGGTACAGATTCAGGGTATCGCATCGGATTATATATTAATTCTTATAGATGGTGTGCCACTCGTGGGAAGAAGTGCTGGAAATTTTGATTTGAGTAGGTTGACCGTGGGAAACATCAAACAGATTGAAGTGGTAAAGGGCCCTTCGAGCAGTCTTTATGGTTCGGAAGCTTTGGGCGGTGTCATCAATATCATTACCGAAAAACCTAAATCTGAAGAGTTACAGGGAAACGTTTCTTATCGAATAGGCAGTTTTATACAGCAGGACATCAATCTGGATTTAAAGCAACGTTTCAAAAAATTACGCTATGGCTTTTTTGCCAATCGTTTTTCAAGCGAAGGCTATGACCTCAATCCAGATGTAGAAGGACAGACGGTAAATCCATTTGAGAACTATACTGTAAACGGACGTATTTACTATGATTTCAATGAAAAACTATCACTCTTCACGTCCGCTCGATTTTATGACCAAGTGCAGGATGCTGGGTTTACCTTCAACGATGTCCAATTTGAAGGCGACAGCAAAGAAAGAGAATGGAACGCCCACGCAAGGCTCGACCAAAAATGGAACGATAAATTCTCAACTGCTTACGAACTATATTATACAAATTACACAGCCAACGAAAGGTTGGCCGACCCAATTTCGGACGATGTTTTAAGTAATAGTGATTTTGACCAAAAATTGTTACGACCAGAAATTCGTAGCAGTTACGTTTTCGAGAAAGCGGGAACATTAACAGCAGGTGTGGGCTTTCAATATGACCAGTTGGATAGGACATTCTTCGACGAGACTGTGAGTTTCAATTCGCAATATATCTATGCACAATATGACATCAATCCTATAGAACGTCTTAATATTATTGCTGGAGCTCGTTTTGATAACCATTCGGAATACAGTAATCAATTCAGTCCTAAACTAGCTATGCGTTATAAATTGACCGATGCCATTGCTGTAAAAGGTTCAGTAGGTTATGGTTTTAAAGCACCAGATTTCAGGCAGCTCTATTTTGATTTTACAAATTCGGCAGTTGGTTATACCGTTCTGGGTTATAATGTGGCTTTGGATAAACTGCGAGAGCTTCAAGAACAAGGTCAAATTCTTGACGTGGTGGTTTCAGAAGAAGATTTGAACAATCCGCTGGAAGCTGAAAGTTCTGTGGGCTACAATTTGGGATTAACCTTTAACGAAGGAAAATGGAACAGCGAATTGAATTTCTTTAGAAACGATATCAAAAACCTTATCGATACACGCATCATAGCCAGAAAAACAAACGGTCAAAATGTGTTCAGTTATGTCAATTTCGATGAAATCTACACTACGGGATTTGAAATAAACATAGGTTATAAAATTACTGATGCTTTGAACGTGAGTGCAGGCTATCAGTTATTATATGCCTACGATAAAAAGAAACAACAAGATATAGAAGATGGTCAGGTATTTGCCCGCGACCCGGCGACAAATCAGACCGTGGCGGTCACGCAGTCCGATTATTTCGGGCTCGTGAACCGCTCACGGCACAATGCCAACTTCAAGGTTTTTTATGATATCGCTTCCGCGAAAGTGAACATCAATCTGCGCCTATTGTACCGAAGCAAATACGCTCAATTCGATACTAATGGTAATGGACTTATAGACAGGTATGACACCAGTTTTATAGATGGCTATGTGACTACCAACATCGCAGCAAGCAAAACGTTTTATGAAGATTTCACGCTTCAAATAGGTGCAAACAACTTGCTTGACTATACAGACAATAACATTCCAACATTGCCGGGAATTCAAGGATACATTAAACTCAACTATCAATTTTAATTTTAATTTTTTAAATACAATCAGAATGAACAAGAACATTTTATTATTAGCAACAGTAATTAGCATAGCATTTACATCTTGCAGTAGCGATGATGATAACACGCCAGCACAAGAGCCTATTGAATCACAGCAAGTAAGCAATCTCTTTGCCCCACAAACAGGTGGTCAGGGACAGCCCGTAGGTGGGGAATTTGCAAAGTTTGATTTTGAAACAGGAATGCAAACTACCAGCGATACCGATTGGGACATCGCCTTTAGAGGAACAACCATTGCCGTTAATGGCGGTATTGTTACTGGCACCGATGACGAGCCTGCGAGAACTGGCGATGCTGGTGCAACCATCGTAACGGGAACTTTTGCAAGTGTAACTACTGCGGAAGGTTTGACCTTTGCCCAAGATGCAGATACGTCATTTGCTATCCCAACAGGTAGTGATAACGGCTGGTATAACTATAATCCGCAGGTAAATATCATTACGCCTATTCCTGGAAAGATTTTGGTGTTTAAAACCACAGAAGGAAACTATGCAAAAGTGGAAATCTTAAGTTATTATGAGAATGCACCTGCAAATCCAGATGGCGCTACAGATGCATCGCGCTACTACACATTTAACTACGTGTATAACCCGAATGTAGGAGAAACTTCTTTTGAATAGAACAATTTTACGTTTGAGTTAGTTTGAAAAAGCCGGATGCCTTTTTTGGGCCTCCGGTTCTTTTTGTAAAACGCTAAATTCAAATCCCCTTAGACATCTTTTAACCTCAAGCACCATTAAGAAATGAAGAATATATTTACTATTTGTACTTGCATTCCTATCCACAAAAAGCTATCACGGCTCAAAACGGATCAGTTTGAGTTAGTTTTAAAGTCGGGTTCCAAGAAAAATAGTTCTCAACTTTATAGTAAATTGAAAAAATCTTCAATTCCGATTGAAGCATCAGTCAATACTTCCAAAAAAATACAAAGAGTTTTTTATCCCTCCGCCATATATTAAAGTTCAATTTATTAAATACCTTTATGAATTTATTAAGAACACCGCATTTAGTTTTTTGTTCTCAACATTAATTACGGAACTGATTAAAATATTTCAATAATTTATTCTGTGGTATTGAAGTATAAATTAATGTCTAGCCACATTTAAAATTTTAGTTGCCTATTTGATTGAATGAACTATAAACTGAAAAATATTTGTTTTAAAGGCCGAAATAATCTCTTTTAAACTCTTTACAATCTCAATAAGTATATCCTTCATAACTCAATATTTAAATAGTTATACAATCCCATTAAAATGGCCAATGCCATTGCTCTTATGTTTTGGGGCTTTAAAAAGTAATCCGCTTCATCCGGATTGGTAACAAAGCCCATTTCGATTAGTATTGCAGGGCGAGATGTGGTATTTTCACGAAGTACTTGAAAATTTTCAAACTTCACACCTCGCTTTTCAAAGCCCAGTTTCAGAGTACTTTCTTCCAAAATGGACAATCCCATTGCGATAGATTTTTTTATAAGCACTTCTTTATCGTTAGCATTATGCACGTAAACATCCATTCCTTTTACAGAAGTATTAGAGGCATTACAATGTAACGACACAAACACATCAGCCTTTAAGCTTTCAGCCAATCGGCTTCTGTCTGTTAAGGAAATCAACGTGTCTCTATATCTGGTCGAATACATATCAAACTTGTTATTCAATAGGGTTTTATTTAGCCTTAAAATCTCTTTGGCAACACGTAACGCTACATCCTTTTCTCGAATAGTATTTGTACCGATTGCACCAGTATCTTTTCCGCCGTGTCCAGGATCCATAACAATCACTTTTTGCTGACCAAAAATCACACAGAATTGTAGCATCAAAATCACAAAACTGACGTTTTTGGGCTTTACCCACATCCAAAAATTTAGAGTTATCAACATAGTACTTTCCAATTTTAATAAAATTTGATACCAATTCGCATCAAATAAAAACAATTGATATCAAAACTTATTTTATTCACAATATACTGATTATCAATTATTTGTATTACAATATACACTATTTTTCAAATATCAAAATTGACGTTAAATCTAAATCACTTTGATTATGAAAAAATCACATTATGTAACCATCTTATCATTACTTATTTCAAGTACAACTTTTGCACAAATTGGTGGCATCGAAGATTCCGTAAACGATGTTTCCGATACTATCCGAACCATTTTCCCAATTATTTTGGGCGTTATCTTTTTAATTGGCTTTCTGTTCAATGCCGGACACTTCTTTGGCGAAAATGCCGATTTAAAAAAAGGTATTACCCGCGTATTGGTCTTTGTATTGATTGCGGGAGCAGTAGTGGGCATCTTTACTTATCTCATAAGCATCGTAGTCTAATGAAACGGTACGAAGTCTATAAAAACATACGTAAGCGAGCCGTGATAACGGGTCTCCCTATATCATTGTTCGCTTTGATGATGACTGTTGTTATAGGCTCATTGCTGTTCATCATATTTTCTTTCAGCTTTACTGTAATCATTTCAGTATTTCTATTGAATGGCGGGCTGTACGTCGCTTTGACCCACATTACCAAGAATCCTGCTTTGATACATATCAAAAAGGTGTTTCCACAAACAATTAGTAACAAAAAAGGAAGTCGCTTGTACTATGAAGAAGATTAACCTATCGGCATATCATCCCATTTTGGATATCCAAGACCATATCGTATTCGCTAATAACGGCAATTTGGTATTAGGCTATCAGGTGGATAATCCAGAAATCTATTCCCTTGCGGAAAAAGATTTTGAGGATATTCACGGCTCGTGGTTTCAGGCGTTTAAATCGTTGCCTATTGCCACGGTCATCCATAAACAGGACATTTACCAAAAAGCGGAATATTTGGCTGAAGAACTGCCAAATAAAAGTTTTCTACAACGAGCCACACACGACTATTTTAGGGGAAGGGAGTACATTAAGCTATCTTCTTACCTATTCTTTGTTCTTCCTCATAACAAGGCATTGAACGCAGCCAAATTTACCAATCCGTTCCGTAAGGTCGAGAAGGGTATTTGTAAAAAATTGGACCATAATGTACAGGAATTCATCGCCTCGGTAAACGATGCCGTTTCCTTTGTCAACAACAGCAGAAAGGTCTCATTGATGACATTGGCTCCTTCAGATTTTCTAACTCTTACTAATCAATATTTTAATGGATTTAATCAAGGTTTCGATACCGATATCCAACTAAAGAAATCAAATATCGAGATTGGCGACTATCATTTTGATGTCCTGGCAATCAATAGTGAATTGTGTTTTGGCGATGTGGTACAGAGCAGCAAAACCAACGATAAATTCACATCTGACGATTTTGTGTTCCACCAAGGGTTCATCGATGGATTGGGGCTTGACCTTAATGAAAACCATATTGTCAATCAAATCATCTATCTGGATGATAAACATAAATGGCGAAAGCTGCTTGACAAGAAAATCGAGGAGCTTAATAAGAGTTCCAACTTTGGCACACAGAACAAAGTTGTTTTAAAGAAAATCGAGGCCATCGTTGCCAAAATCAATGCCGATGATAGTTCGAGAATCATTAGGGGACATCTTAACATTGTGTTCTGGGACAAGGACGAAACGCAATTGGAGCGTATCGCTTCCAAAATAAAGACCGAGTTCAAGGAACTCGATATAGTGCCTTACTATCCCAAAGGAGAAGAACGAAAGCATTACTTTTTAAACTCCTATTGCTGTTTTACGTCCAATTTTTCCAATGAGGATTTATATGTGACAGATTTAAAGCACGCCCTTTGCCTTTACATCAACAACACTAATTATCGGTCGGACAAAACTGGTGTCATCTTCAACGACAGACAGCATAACATTCCTGTATTAAAGGATGTTTGGGACGAGAAAAAGAAACGTATCAAGGCTCGAAACTTTGCCATTTTTGCACCTACGGGAGAAGGAAAATCCTTTTTAGCAAACAATATTCTACGCCAATATTTTGAGCAAAATGTTCGATTGGTAGTCATTGATTTAGGGGGTTCGTATTCCAAATTCGCAAAGCTCTATCCTGATGACCATATTATTCTTCGTTATGAACAAGGAAAGAACTTGGGCATCAATCCCTTTTATATATCTGATGTTAATGATTTAACACCAGAGCGGTTAGAAGATTTGGCAATCTTTCTTTTAGAGCTTTTAGCTTCGGGCAAGGAAACTACCAAAGCTGAAGAAGTTGCGGTCAAAAAAGTGCTTCGGTATTATTATTTACAGAATGTTGAAAGTACACATTCCCTTGAAAATCTGTACCAATTTGTGGATGCCAAAAAAGACACCCTTTTGAAAGAATTGCATATTCAAGAACAACATTTCAATATCTATGATTTTCTGCACATCCTTTCAGAATATGTAGATGATGGCTTGTATAGTTTTCTATTTAATGTAAGCGAAGACCAGACTTACAAAATTGAGGATAAGAGATTGATTGTCTTTGAACTTGATGAAGTTAAGGACAATAAGGAAATCCTTTCAGTGATGTTGAAGCTGATTAAATCTGCCATACAAAGAACTATTTGGAGGAACAAGGCAGAAAAAGGTATCATCCTGTTTGATGAGTTTGCCAAACAGCTCAAATTCGGGAATGTATTGGAGAGTGTCGAATTCTACTATCAAGCAATTCGGAAACAAAACGGAGCAATTGGTATCATCCTGCAATCTATCAATCAATTGCCCAATAATTCCACATCGGCAAGTATTCTGGAAAATACGCAGGTCATTTATAGCCTTCGCAACGAGAAAGGCTATGCCGAATTAAAAAACAGGCTCAATCTATCCAGTCACGATTTAAACCAGTTAAAATCCATTCGCAACAACCTCACGGGAACTCGGAAATACACCGAGATGTTCATCAAGATTGGAAAGGAAAGCAACATTTTCCGATTGGAAGTACCGCCCGAAGTCTTTGCTGCCTACCTAACTGATGGACGAGAAAGCGAGACCATAATGGGCATTTATAATGAGACAAAAAATATGGAGACAGCCATAAAACGATTTATTAATTCTTAAAAACAAAAATTATGAGACACACTATGAGAACACTAATGTTATCAGCACTATTTGTAGTGCTCATTGGAAGCAAAGCTTTGGCCCAAGGGATGCCCGTGTATGACAACACAAACTTTATCTCTTTTGTAAAATCCTTATTGGAATCCGGTAAACAGACCGCCAATTTAATGAAGACTGTAAAATTCCTTAAAACCCAAAAAGAGAATATTGATAAGGTAAACGATGTGATTAAACAACTTCAAGCAGTAAGGGAACTCGCAAGGAACAACCAACGTCTGTATGATGTTGTGCAAAGTGATTTAAGGGACATCCTCAATTCCCCCTTTATCAAACCTGATGAAGTTATCCGCATTTCGGATTCTTTCGATGCCATACTTCAAAACTCTATGGAAGGTATGGAATATATCGACCAGATACTATCAAGTGACAATATGAAGATGACCGATGCTGAACGCGCAGAAGTTCTTAAAGAACAGGAACTGAAATCCAAAGAAATGGTTTCCGAAATCGAGACCAAGACCAGACGCTATCGGGAGATTATCCAATTCCGTGAAATGCAGCACAAAATCAATAACAGAGAGACCGATTACTAATGGCAGGGATTTTTTTAGGTATAGGGCTGGAGTATGTGGACACTGTTTTTCAAACGATAAAAAACAGTGATTTCTCCCAATACACTATTGGAGGAATGAAGACTCTTGCAATATTGTTTTTCCTTGTAAACATCCTAAAAAAATACAATGAAGGTGTGGCAAATAATGAAGGCTACACGTGGGGATTGACCCCTGCGGAACTGGCCAAAAACTTTGCCATTATCATTTTGGTCATTTTCTCCACACAGGTATTGGGTGTTTTCGATTCCATTTTAGTGGCCATCGAGACCCAATACCGGGACACGGCACCCGCACTCCTCCCGTTGCAAATGCAGGATATTGACATTGAACAGGATGTGGGTGCTTGGGATGCCGCCAAAAAGGCAATGGCAATGCTCTATGAAGCTTTGGTTACGCCACTGTATGGTTTGAAGATACTCTCCTTTATCATTGGGGTTTTCCTATGGTTGTTGGATTTGTTTATCTACCCTTTATTCTTGGCGGAACGTTACTTTTTGTTAGGGATAATGCAGGCCTTTTTTCCGTTGGTCATCAGTTTGGCAGTTTTTGAAAAGTTCAGGTCAATGGCTTACAATTTCTTTAAACTCTATGCAGGAGTCTATATGTTGGTGCCGGCGTTCTTTTTAGTCAATGTGTTTGTCAACAACCTTTATACTGAAATCAACACCAATTTTTGGAGCGACCTATTCGGTACCGATTGGGGAAGCAATTTTTTCGCACCGCTTTTACAATTGGGATCCATCGGGTTTATTGTATTTCTAAAGTTCAAACTATATAGTAGGGCAACTTCCTTCACTTTCAGGCTATTTGCAGGCTAATTAAGTACACATAAATCAATAATCAATTAAATGAAGACACCATATAAAAATATTTACAACATCCTGAAGCTGAATCGATTTATTGTTTTGGCGGTCATTATCGGAGCAGTATTAACGTGTATTGTTTCTGTGCTGATGGTCGTAAAATTGCATAAAGAAATGGTAAACAATGCCTTTGTCGTCAATACCGATGGCAGTGTTATTCCCTTGAAATTGGTTTCCCAACACGAAAACCTGAAAGTAGAAGCATTGGCCCATCTGGAATTGTTCCATACCTATTTCTACAATATAGATGCCAGCAATTACGAAAAGAACTTGGAGAAGGCGCTGTGGTTGGGCAATAGTTCAGTAGATGCTTTGTACCGACAGAAAAAAGCCGATGGTGTGTATAACCGTTTGTTGCAATATTCACTCGTGCAGAAAGTGTTGAATATCGAATCCAAAATTGATATTCAAAACGAACCCTACAAATTTGAAACAAAAACCATTTTTGAAATCAATAGAGGGTCGGTAACCGACACTTACGAGCTGATGACAACAGGCAATCTTATAAAGGTTGACCGAAATTTCCCAAAGAACACCCACGGATTGCTGATCACCAATTTTTTTGAAAAAACCTTAAGAAAAATCAAAACCGATGAAAGTAGAAAAGAATAAAATAGTTTTTGCCATTGTACTGTCTTGCATACTCCTTTTTATAGGAGGTTATGCGATGCTTGTAATGGGCGAGGATGAAGAACCAACGATAGAGAACAATCAGATTCCCGTACCGAAATTAGAGGACGACCAGAAGGAATACAATTCTAAATTGGATGCTCTCAATGACCTTAAAGAGGTTAGACAGACCAACGCTCCAAGCATATACGACGAACGTTTGCTGGATTCCACAGGAGTATATGACCCTGATTTATTGGACAAGAAAAAAATACAGATGGTAGATAGCATCTACAGGCAAGGACAGATTCGATATTCAGATAGAACATTTGAAAATATCAACCCTAGATATTATCCATCAAAACCAACTATTGTGAAGGAAAAAGACACAACGGATACTATTGAAGAACAGGAAACGAATGTCGAAGCCAAAGAACGTGCTTTGGAGCATCAACTCTTTTTTGCCTCGCATCCCATTGAAAATGATTATTTGAATTCTAAAAACACGGATGACTTCATCTATGTAAGGGTTGATGGCACACAGACCGTTAAAACCAATTATCGTTTGCAAATGCGGTTGATAAAAGATGCTACCATTTATGGACAAAGCTATTCCAAGAATACGCCCATTTATGGATTTGTCGATTTTAAACCAAATCGTACAATCATTGACATTGAGAACATCAATCATCAGCCAGTAAAATTAAAAGCCTATGATTTTCAAGACGGTAGCGAAGGGATTTACGTTGAAAACAGTTTTAGAGCAGAAGTTACCAATGAAATTGTTGGCGATATGGTGGACGATATTAATATTACTGGCGTACCGCAAGTAAGCGGTTTCAAGAAAATATTCCAGCGTAACCACAAAAATGTAAAGGTTACGATAACCGATAATTATAAACTCATTTTAAGGCTTCCCAAAACCAAATACCAAGGAAAGCCATTAATGGGCAATTACTAAACTCACTATTATTATGAAAAGCCCTTAAAGGGCAATTAATTAAATCGCACTCTTATGAAAATTTTAATCACATCTTTATTGTTGTTTTTTTCAATATCAATTTCAGCACAGCAACCCCTTGACATCATTTACGCTAACGACAAGAAAAATGTCGCCCTGTTTTTCCCAAATCCTATTCGGCAAGGCATTACGGGAGCTTCCCACTTTGTGTTCACTTACAACCGTGAAAAAGAGCAGTATTTCGGTTTGTTACAAGCAAAGCCTGGAACGGAAAGTAACCTATTGACGGTTACAAGTGATGGTAGTGTTTATTCTTATATTCTGAAGTATGCTGAAAAACTTCCAGAACTGAATTATTTTATCAATGAAAATGAAAGTATCGGTAGTGAGCTTCCGAAAATAATAAAGGGCAAACCTATTACCAAACCATTAAATGATTATGCCAATAGGATTACACATTTTCAAAAATTCAGCGAGTACTTATTAAAATCAAACTTTGAACGTCTTGAAACCAGACGTAAAAAAGGGATCAAAGTACAATTGCAAAAAATGGCATACGATGCTTCCGAAGTATACTTGGTTATTGAAGTAAAAAACAAATCCGGAATTGATTTTGAAATCGACTACCTTAATGTTTACAGAACCAATGGGAACAATAAGCGAAAAGCTTCCTATCAAAGATTGCAACAAGAAGTGATTTACAAACATAAAATGCCACAATCTTTTGCAGATGGGGAAAGCCAATGCTTTGTATATGTACTTCCAAAGTTTGTTTTAGGGGATAATGAAAAACTGATGCTCGAACTGAAGGAGCTGAAAGGAAGTCGAAAGGTAGTTTTGGAGAGCAGAATTTGAAAACTACTTGGCAATTCAGTTTAGTGTAAAAAAAGTATATTTGTTACAGATTTAACAATTTGTATTAAGCTGAAAAAAAACATAGAATATGGCAAAAATAATTGATGTTGGAGTTGAACAAGACCATATTGAATCTTTAACCAGAGCGAATGGAATAACAGCTATTTCAGAGCTAATATGGAATTCTTTAGATGCTGACTCAACAGAGATTAGAATCAATTTCGTTAAAAATAAGCTTGGTGGATTTGAAAATCTAGTGGTAAGTGATAACGGACTTGGAATTGATTATGTAAAAGCGCAAGAAGTATTTGGAAGATTAGGTGGTTCTGAAAAAAAACATTCCAATACAAGTCCAAGAGGACGACACTATCACGGAAAAGAAGGTAAAGGAAGGTATAAATCTCTTGCGTTAGGAGATTTAGTAAAATTTACTAGTGTCTATAAAAATGGGGAGGCTCTAAAAGAGTTTACAGTAACATTCGACCGTAATAATTTATCTCATTCCAACTTTAGCGATTTAAAAACACTTCCAAAAACAAACACAGAAACAGGTTTTAAAGTTGAAATTCAAAATATAAACCAAGAAAATGTAAATCAAGCTCTAGATGTAAAATTCAGAAAGGAAATAGAACAAAAATTTGCTTCCTACTGGATAAACTATTCTGATTTCAATATATATTTTAATGGTAATAAACTAGAATTTGAGTCTTTAATAAAAAATACGGATGAAACAGATTTTCTCGTAGAGGATGGAGAATTATCATACCGTTTTGTAATTAAAGTAATAGAATGGAGTTTTGACATAAAAAAGAAAACATATTTATGCAACACCAAAGGAGTTCCATTCAAAGAGTTAAATCTTGGTATTCGGTCAACAATTCCTATTTCAATTTTTATACAGTCACTTTATGTGGAAAAACTACATAGAGAAAATCTAATAGATTTAGAGAATTTTGATGATATTCTACAAGGAGCGTATGCAGAAGCTAAAAAATTTGCCCGTGAATATGTTAGAAAACGACTTCATTTATATTCGGGAGAATTCATTAATGAATTAAAATCAAAAGGACTTTATCCATACAAAGAAAATGCAGATTCACTTGTAGAGGAGAGCAAACGACAGGTATTTGATATAGTAGCTCTTCAAGTCAACGAATACTTACCAGACTTTGAAAATCAAGATGATAAAAGTAAAAAGTTCACTCTTTCACTAATCAAAGAAGCATTAGAGAAAGATTCTTCTTCCCTTCAAAGAATTTTAACAGAGGTAATTGAATTACCGGATGAAAAAAGGGAAGAACTTGTTGAGATTTTAGAAGAAACTTCATTGTCAAGTATAATAGATACAATGACAGAGATTAAGAACAGGTTACGCTTTATTAATGGTCTGGAGGAATTAATTTATAATAAAGAATTAAACAAAAATGTTTTAGAGAGAAAACATTTACATAAAATTTTAGTTAACGAAACTTGGTTATTCGGAGACGAATATACTTATGGAGTAGATGATATTACACTCAAAAATGTTTTAAAAGAATACTTGAAACATTTAGGTAGAGCAGATTTCGAAGAAATTGTAACTAGCGAATCAAATACTGAATTAAAAATTATTCCAGATGTTTGCCTTTGGAGACAATTCCCACAAGGTCTTCCAGGACACAAAACCAATTTGATAATTGAATTAAAAAAACCTAAAGTTGATGCTGGAGTTGAAGAACTTATGCAAATAAAACTTTATGCATCTAGAATATGTAATGATAAAAGGTTTCCTAAAGAAAAAACCAAATGGAAATTCCTTTTAATAACTAAAGATGTTAAGCCGGACATTGAATCAGAATTAGAACAAACTGATAGAAAATATGGACACGTAGTAGCTACGGATTTATATGATGTTTACGTTTTAACTTGGGGTCATATTCTTAATGAAGCTAGAACTAGGTATGAATTTATAAAAGAAAAGCTGAACCTAAATTTAATGGATAACAAGCAAAATTTGGATTATCTGAAATCAAAATATAGTGAGTATCTGCCAAACCAACTCTAAAAAGCCAGTAATAAAAGAAAGCAAAAAAGCTATTTTAGCCAACGCACAAGAAATAATGAAAATAAAGGAACAAAATATAATATGTCAGAAGACCAAAAAAGAAAATTAGAAACACAACTTTGGGGAATAGCCAACCTATTAAGAGGAAAGATAAGTGCAGACGACTACCGAGACTACATTCTCGGTTTTATCTTTTATAAATACCTGAGTGAGAAACAATATCTGTATGCAACCCAACTACTTTTAGGAGAAGAAGTAACCGATTATAAAGAAGTTACCGACACCGAAACACTTGAAGCCATCAAGGAAGAATCGCTTTTAAAGTTAGGTTACTTTTTACAACCGAAAGAATTGTTTTCGGAATTAGCAAAAAAAGGAAATGCAGATACGGAAAGTGAAAGCAATTACATTATCGAGGACTTGCAAGCGGTAATGAATCACATTGAGCAAAGCACAATGGGAACTGAATCTGAAGAAGATTTCAACGCTTTGTTTGAGGACTTGGATTTGACTTCCACTAAAATTGGTAGAACCGTTGGTGCGAGAAATGAAGTGATTGTAAAAATCTTAAATCATCTCGACAAAATTGATTTCAAATTAGAAGATATTGATGCAGACGTTTTGGGAGATGCTTACGAATATCTTATTGCAAAATTTGCAGCAGGAGCAGGAAAATCCGCTGGCGAATTTTATACGCCACAGCAAGTTTCCAAAATATTAGCAAAAATTGTAACGACGGGAAAAACAAAACTAAAATCAGTATATGACCCAACCTGCGGTTCAGGTTCATTATTGCTTCGTGTTGCACGAGAGGTAGAAGATGTAGGCGAGTTTTATGGTCAAGAATTAAACCGTACTACATACAACTTGGCTCGAATGAATATGATTTTGCACGACATACATTTTCGCGAATTCAGTATCGAACAAGAAGATACGTTGGAAAATCCGCAACATCTCGAAAAGCGCTTTGAAGCGGTGGTTGCCAATCCGCCATTTTCGGCTCATTGGAAAAGCGATAAAAACCCATTAAACAGCACAGATGAACGTTTTAGTCAATACGGACGATTAGCACCAAAAACAAAAGCAGATTATGCATTTATTACGCATATGATACATCAATTAGCAGACAACGGAATTATGGCAACCGTTGTGCCACACGGAGTTCTATATCGAGGAGCTGCCGAAGGTGTAATACGAAAATATTTAATCAAAGAACTCAATTATTTAGATGCTGTTATTGGTTTACCTGCAAACATATTTTACGGAACGTCTATTCCTACGTGTATTTTGGTATTTAAAAAATGTAGAGAAGCGGATGATAATATTGTCTTTATTGATGCCAGCGGAGACGAGCATTATTTTAAAAACGGTAACCAAAATGAACTACGTGATGATGATGTAGAAGAAATTATAAATACGTATCGAGAAAGGGAAACTAAAGACAAATACTCGTACGTAGCAAATTTAGCAGAAATAGACGAAAATGATTATAACCTGAACATACCACGATATGTAGATACTTTTGAGGAAGTAGCAGAAATTGTTTTAAGCGAAGTAACTGAACGCTTAATTAAATATGATAATGACCTTGAAGAAGTCAATAGTGAAATTATTGGTTTCTGTAATGAATTAGGCATCGATCCACCTTTTAAAGTAGAAGAAGATGGAGAATAAATTAATACCAGATTTACGGTTTCCAGAGTTTGATGATGAATGGATGGAAAAAAAACTTTCGGATTTATTCACCTTTAAAAACGGGGTTAATGCATCAAAAGAAGATTACGGAAAAGGATATAAATTCATTAATGTTCTGGATATTATCCAAAATGATTACATCACAAATGACCGAATAATTGGGTCAGTAAATATTTCTGAATTTGAGTTTAATAAGAACATTGTAGAGTATGGCGATGTTTTGTTTCAAAGAAGTTCAGAAACACGGGAAGAAGTTGGGCAAGCAAATGTTTATTTAGATAAAGAATTGCCAGCAACATTTGGTGGATTTGTAATAAGAGGTAAGAAAAAGATTGAGTATGATCCGTCTTTTATGAATGCTCTACTTAAAACTTCGAGATCTAGAAAAGAAATCACTTCTAAAAGTGGTGGTAGTACTAGATACAATGTAGGTCAAGATACTTTAAGTGAAGTAGTTATCTATACAACTGAAACCAATGAACAAGCCAAAATTGCCACTTTTCTAATGGCAATTGACAAACGCACTCAAATCTTAGAAAAAAAGAAGGTTGAATTAGAGCAATACAAAAAAAGCATAATGCAAAAATTGTTTGCTCGTACTATTCGCTTTAAAAAAGATGACGGTAGTGATTTTCCAAATTGGGAAGAAAAGAAGTTGGGAGAATTAGGTGATACATTTAATGGACTGACAGGAAAAACAAAAGTAGATTTTGGAGAAGGAAAACCCTATATCCAATATTTGCAAATATTTAGTAATTCTCAAATTGACACATCACAGTTTGGATTGGTGAAAATTGAAGATGGAGAAAATCAAAATAAAGCTCAACTTGGAGATATATTTTTTACCACATCATCCGAAACACCAAATGAAATAGGAACTGCATCAGTTCTAACTGTTCAAGTTGACGAAGTTTATTTAAACAGTTTTTGTTTTGGATATAGACCAAATTCTTTAAATGAATTAGTTCCTGAATTTTCTCAATTCTTTTTTAGGAGCGAAAATGTGAGGAGAAAAGTTATCAAATTAGCTCAGGGCAGTACTCGCTTCAATATGTCGAAAATAGAGTTAATGAAGCTAAAATTTGATTTCCCTAAAAAAGATGAACAAGTAAAGATTGCCAACTTTCTAATTTCCATTGACAAATCAATAGAAAAGGTCGGTACTCAAATTGAAGATTCCATTTTATTTAAGCAAGGACTTTTGCAAAAAATGTTTGTGTAAGTATGGTAAGAGTCAGAGAAATCATAAAGAAAAACATTGACAGACAAAGTCATTTTGAAGAATACTTCAAAATTATCGATATAATTCAGGCGAATGAATTTATAAATCCAGATATCTGTATTGAAAGTTGTAAGGCGTTAATAGAAGGTATTTCTAAAACTATAATAATAAATCTTGATAATACAAAAACATCAGATAATATAGACGATGATAATCTGCCTAAACTTTTCAAAGAATCAATGAATCTACTCTCATATAACTGCGTTGACATAGAGGGCGATTTTGTTGTTCGATTTTCTGCAATTATTCAAGTTTTGGGAGAAATCAGGAATAAAAGAGGAGACATATCCCACGGAAGAATGGCACCAAAAGCAATTTTTAGTTCGGCTAAACTTGCAAGTACAGTTAAGAATATGACAGAAAATATTCTTGAGTATGTACTTGAACATTATTTTACGCTTGATTTTACAAATGGAAAAATGGTTTATGAAGAAACAGAAGAATACAATTCTTGGTTAGATGACAACACAGCCTTTCCAATTAAGAAAGCAAAGTATAGTCAACTTCTTTACGAAAATGATTATGACGAATATGAAAGTAGATATTCAGACGAATTTTTGAAAACAGATGAAACAGAAGAAGAAGTTGTAGTTGAAGAAGAAAAAACAGTAGAAATTAAATTACCTAAAAAAGTAGCAGTTGAAGTCGAAAAGCCAATAGAAGAAATAAAAAAATTGGTAAATACCTTTGATGAAGCTTCATTTTGGGTAGAGCCAACCATAGAAAAAGTGGAAACATTTGCAGTAGAAAAAAATCTAAAACCAGAAGAATTAAAAAATTTAATAACCGATTACTTGTTTAGCGACAAAAAGCCATTGCGTGATGACGTGGCATTAGCAATGAATGAAAAACCAGCGTTAAAAGACAAAGCAAGGATAATCGTGCCAATAACTGAAAAGATTACCGCTTTTGCTGACGTATTAAAAAAATCAACAGAAGAGGAAATATGACCACACAACCAGAACAAATTTTAGAAAACAACTTGGTTGCCCAACTAGAGAAATTGGGTTATAAAAAGGTGGTTATCAAAGAAGAAAAAGACTTATTGGCAAATCTAAAAAGTCAATTAGAAATTCATAATAAAACTACTCTTTCCAACAGTGATTTTAAACAAATTCTAAATTTCATAAACAAGGGCAATGTATTTGAACGTGCAAAGATTTTGCGAGACCGTGTTCCATATACCAATGATAAAGGCGAACATAAAACGGTTGAATTAATCAATCAAATTCATTGGTGTCAAAACGAATTTCAAGTTACCCAACAGGTAACTTTGGAAGGCAATTACAAAAACCGTTATGATGTTACCATTTTAATAAACGGCTTGCCTTTAGTTCAAATTGAACTGAAAAGAAGAGGTTTGGAATTAAAAGAAGCATTTAACCAAACCAACAGATATGAACGCCATTCGTATTGGGCAGGACACGGATTGTTTCAGTTTATCCAAATTTTTGTAATCAGTAATGGTGTTAACTCAAAGTATTATGCAAATAGCCCTATAAAAGCTCGCTCTTTTAAACAAACCTTTTATTGGAGTAATGTAGATAACAAATTGAATACGCAACTTGCGACATTTACCGATATATTTTTAGAGCCTTGCCATATTTCAAAAATGATTTGCAAATATGTGGTACTGAACGAATCGCAAAAAATATTGATGGTGCTTCGCCCTTATCAATTTTATGCTGTAGAAGCAATTATTGAGCGCGTAAAAAGCACAACAAAATACGGATACATTTGGCATACTACAGGGTCAGGGAAGACATTGACTTCTTTTAAGACCGCTCAAATTTTAACCAATTTACCAAATGTCCATAAAGTGGTTTTTGTCGTTGACCGCAGAGATTTGGATTACCAAACGACCAAAGAATTTAATAGTTTCAGTAAAGGCAGTATCGACGGAACAAACAACACCAATACACTAGTAAAATAAATGGTTGGCGACAACAAACTGATTGTTACAACCATACAAAAATTAAATACTGCAATTAGCAGAAAAAGATATTTGAGCAGAATGGAAACGCTCAATGACAAACGCATTGTATTTATTTTTGACGAATGCCATCGTTCTCAATTCGGCAAAACACACGAAGTCATTAAAAACTTCTTTACCAATTGCCAAATGTTTGGTTTTACGGGAACACCGATTTTTGAAAAAAATGCAGGCACGAATGAATTTGGAAAGCGAACTACCTCAATGCTTTTCGATAAAATTCTTCACAAATATGTAATTACAGATGCGATAAGAGATGAAAATGTTTTAAAATTCTCAATCGAATATATCAGCACTTTTAAAAAGAAAGAGCATATTTTAGATATCGATGTAGAAGCTATTGATGAAGCCGAAGTAATGAACGCACCAGAGCGTTTAAACAACATTACGGACTACATTATTACCAATCACAATCGTAAAACGCATAGCAGAGAATTTACGAGCATTTTCGCAGTTTCCAGTATTGACACATTAATCGAATACTACAAATTATTTCATCAGAAAAAGGAAGATGGAGACCATAATTTGCGTTTAGCAACCATATTTTCCTATCAAGCGAACGAGGACGACAAAGATGCTGTTGGCAATTTTATTGATGATGAATTTTTAATGGCTGCCGAACCACAAGTGGAATATGGCAATCAACATACAAGAGATTATCTCGAAGACTTTATTGGTCATTACAACAAGCAGTTTAGCACAAATTTCACAACAAAAGACAGTAAGAGCTTTTTCAACTATTACAATGATGTTGCAAAGCGAGTTAAGCATAAACAAATTGACGTTTTGTTAGTCGTTAATATGTTTCTAACAGGATTTGACAGTAAAGCGCTGAACACGCTTTATGTTGACAAAAACCTTAAATATCACGGTTTATTTCAAGCATATTCTCGCACAAATAGAATCCTGAACGAATTAAAATCACAAGGAAATATTGTTTGTTTTAGAAACTTAAAAGGTGCGACAGACGAAGCCATTTCACTTTTTTCAAACATCAATGCGAAAGATGAAATCATAATGCAACCTTATGAAGAATACGTTTCGAAATTTAATCAAGCATTTATCGCATTGTTGCAAATTGCACCAACTGTTAACAGCGTAAACGACCTTCCAAGCGAAGAGGAAGAATTAGAGTTCATCAAAGCTTTTAGAGAGTTAATGCGTTTAAAAAATGTATTGGCAACCTTTACCGAATTTGATTTTGTTGACTTGTCAATGGACGAGCAAAATTTTGAGGATTATAAATCCAAATATCTTGACCTTTATGACAAAGCAAAATCGGCCAATTTAAAAGAGAAAGTATCTATTTTACAAGATGTGGACTTTGAATTGGAATTAATACATAGAGACGAAATTAATGTAACCTACATTTTAAAATTGTTAGCAAAGCTGAAAGATGCAGATGTAGAAGAACAAGACAAACAGAAAAAAGCGATTTTGGAATTATTGGCAGGAGATGCACAAATGCGTAGTAAGCGTGAATTAATTGAAAGATTTATTCAAGAAAACTTACCACACATAGAAGATTCGGACAATGTGCCTGATGAGTTTGCAAGCTATTGGAGTATAGAAAGAATGGCAGCCATTGAAAATTTAAGTAATGAAGAAAACTTGAATTCCGAAAAGTTGCAAGAAGTTATCGGAAATTATTTGTTTACTGAAAAAACACCCTTGCGAGACGAAATTATCGGAATGTTAAATGAAAAACCAAGCTTAAAGGAAAGAAAAACAATTGCGGAACGAGTAACAGAAAAAATAATCGGATTCGTGGAAACATTTATTAGTGGAATAACCAGACCGTAAAGAAATGCCAACGCTCAAAACCATATACATTCGCAATTTGCGCCAGCCACTGATACGCCAATAATTAAAAAAGAGTATGTCCAACGCTCACTTCCTGACAGGCATTAAAACTTCGGAAAAACATACAGGACGTGGAAAGCCCTTTTATAGAGCTGAACTAAAAATATGATAAGGAGTTTCCACAATTGAGGGAATTATCTTTAATAATCTTTTCTGCCTGTTTTAAAACCAATCCGTTCCCTGTTCAGCTGTTCAATCTGCACTTTGTCCTTTTGCAATAAGTAGTTCATTGCCTGATGGATGTCCTTAAATTTGATGTTCATTTCTTTTTCGAGTTGGGCGATATGCTCTTTTAGGTTGCTATAATCCGTTAGATGCTGTCTTAAAGTTACAAAAGTGCGCATAATGGATATATTTACATCTATGGCCTTGTCGCTGTTGAGTACGCTTGAAATCATTGCTACGCCTTGTTCAGTAAAAGCAAAAGGAGTCGTTGGGCTGAATTTGATATTCTCGGGAAGGTTATCACAATTTGTGATAACCTCTTTCCATTCATCCTTTGAAAGTTGAAACATAAAATCATCCGGGAAACGTTTTATATTTCGTCTTACGGCCTGTTTAAGCACTCTGGTTTCAACTCCATAGAGTTCGGCAAGGTCAAAATCAAGGATTACTTTATTGCCTTGTATATTGTGGATTTTGGTTTTTATAACTGCTAGTTCCATTGTATTATTCTGTTAAGTGGCATTATAAATTTTGAGAGGTGGTATTTGAAAGATGTCTGTTTTCCATTTCATTAAATTGAGCTCTTAATCTTTGCATATCATCGCTCACTTTGCGTTCAATCACTTTCGCATAGATTTGTGTAGTCGAAATTTTTGAGTGGCCCAACAGTTTCGAAACAGTCTCTATTGGCATACCATTACTCAAAGTAACCGTGGTAGCAAAAGTGTGTCTGGCAATATGGAAAGTGAGGTTCTTTTTAATACCACAGACATCCGCAATTTCCTTTAAATAAGAATTTAATTTTTGATTGGATATTTTAGGGAATATGCTTCCTTGTGCCATGGATTTATGATTGCTCTTATACTTTTCAATGATTTTTAATGCCTTTGGTAACAAGGGTATTCGTATGGGTTTTGTCGTTTTTTCACGTTTATAATAAATCCATAATTCACCATCAATTCCTATGCAGATATTATCAGCAGTTAAATGGATGACATCGATATAACTTAAACTGGTATAGCAACTGAAAACAAATAAATCCTTAACCAATTGTAACCTAGTAATGGCAAATTGTTTATTCTCTATTTCTTGAAGCTCTTCGAGACTCAAAAAGCCTCTTTCTGTTTTGTTGAATTTAGCCTTGAAAATTATAAAAGGGTCACGTTCTATCCATCCCAATTTACATGAAAGGTTTATCAATTTTCTAAAACGCTCAATATGTTTCATAATGGTATTGTTGCCCATCTGTTTTTGATGGTCTTCCGGAATGTAGCCTCTTAAGTATTTCTCAAATTTTATGATAAAGTTATAATCGAGTTCCCGCAGGTAAATGTCAGATGTCTTGTAGTTTTTCAATAAAAACTTGGAAATATACTTTTGCGTAGTGAGGTAATTCTTTTGTGTTCCCCATTTTAACTTGCCGACCATATCCTCATTGTGGTAGTTGATAATATCCATTACCGAATGATTATCATCGTCATCCCCGAGATATCTTGCTTTTACGGATTGTGAGGTAATAAGCTTTTGTTCTGTTTTTAAATCACGGTAGCATTTAAAAAGAAGGTTATAGGTTTCGTCCAAATAACTGTTCAGAATCCGGGATTTTTGGCTAGTTCCCCGAGCTCTATTCTTATGGACATCCCAATCGCTTATAAAAACTTTTCGTTTTAAACTGATTGTCGCTCGTTTGCCATTTACCGTAATTCTTGCGTAAATTGATGCTTGGTCGTCCTTTGCCCTGGAGAAGTCCGCCCAGAACAAAATACTGAAGGTTGAAGATGTTTTCATGATTTCGTCTTTTAATTAACACTTAATTGTTATCAGACGAAAGTCAAATCACTTATAAAGATACATTTATTTAATGATTAACAGCCCCTTGGCTATAAATCTGGTCAACACTTTTTAGCATTTCAAATTGTTATCCGATTTGTTGACTTTTTTATCGGGAACAATTGATTTGTTTTGATATCCCTAAAAACGCAAAAACCTTTTAATCATACGATTAACAGGTTTTTGGTATAGATTGATACTATAATTTGTCGGGGTGGCAGGATTCGAACCTACGACCTCCTGGTCCCAAACCAGGCGCGATACCGGGCTACGCTACACCCCGAAAAACAAATAACACTCATAGTGTAGTTTACTCTGAGTCCCGAAGTCCCGGGATTGAAGGACCACACTCCGCAAAAAGTAACATTAAAAGCGGAGAGACAGGGATTCGAACCCTGGCGACGGTTACCCGTCGACAGATTAGCAATCTGCTCCGTTACCACTCCGGCACCTCTCCTATATTTAATTGCTTACTGTCAAAAAACGCGGTTGCAAATGTACTTTTTCATCTCATAGAACACAACTATTTTTT
>JBGTEN010000160.1:0-1576 GCA_041747755.1 Arenibacter sp.
GATAGTTATGTTCATTTTGAAGCTCTTTTGGTTACTCAGGATTCCGGTTGGAAGATACTTATGGAATATCAAAAATCTGAGGCTACCAAGGCAGAGTGGGATGCTTTGGAGTAAATCCGGGCGACGTCAATAAAGCAGTACATAAAAAATTACCCTCTTTTTCCAAGCTCGATAATTTCAAGGTTTTTTATATCTGCACCGTCAATTACAAAGCGAAGCATGGTACGGACCTGATGAAAACCATGTATTCCGCAAGCGCCTGGATTCATGTGAAGCAAACCTAATTTTTTGTCCCACATCACCTTTAGAATATGGGAGTGTCCGCAGATAAAAAGTTTGGGTGGATTTACTTTTATTTCCTCTTTGATACGTAAATTATATTTGTTTGGATAACCGCCGATGTGGGTCATCCAAACATCGACCCCTTGGCACATAAAGCGGTTATCCAATGGAAAATCCATTTGTATGTCGTGGTTGTCAATGTTGCCATAAACGGCCCTGACGGGTTTAATAGATTTTAAAGTATCTGTTACAGAAATAGCACCTATATCGCCGGCATGCCATACTTCATCAGCTTGATGAACATACTTTAAAATAGCTTCATCCAAATGGCTATGGGTATCAGAAAGCAGTAAAATATGTTTCATCTGGTGGTTATTGTTTGGAGTAATAAAACATCAAATATACAACTTCATTGATTTTGATGGAATGCTCCTAAAAATTCAAGTTAAAGGAGAAGCTTTTTTTAGTTCGCTCTTGAAAATATCCTTGGTCGACTATTTTCTAAATGAAGTATTAAAACTAAAGGTTGCACGCACTTTTCGGAAGGTTTAGAATATCTTTGTAGCTCACAAAAAAGGCATTCATTTGAGATATTTTATTGCTTTTTCTTACTTCGGGAAGCCCTACCACGGATGGCAAAGACAGCCCAATGCCCTTACTGTGCAACAAGTTTTAGAAGAGTCTCTTTCAATTGTTTTAAGAAAGACAATTACCTTATTGGGTGCCGGAAGAACAGATACAGGAGTGCATGCTAAATATATGGTGGCTCATTTTGATGTGGATGAGACAATAGCTGAAGTAGATTTAATGCACCGATTAAACTCAATCTTACCGGAGGATATCGCCATCTCCGAAGTTTATAGTGTAGCCGAAGACGCACATGCGCGATTTGATGCTTTGGAACGCACTTACGAATATTGGATTACAGAAAACAAGAACCCTTTTTATACTGATTTAGCCTATTATGTTAAAAATCCTTTGAATCTGGACTTGATGAACAAGGCGGCATCCATTTTGTTGGAATATTCCGATTTTGAGTGTTTTTCCAAGTCGAATACGGATGTAAAAACCTATCGGTGCCAGATAAAAAAAGCTATATGGACCCGTCAGGAAGACAAGGTGATTTTTACCATAACCGCAGATCGGTTTTTGCGAAACATGGTTCGTGCCATTGTGGGCACACTTTTAGAGATTAATGCGGGAAAATTAACTCCGGAGGATATAAAAACAATTATTGAAAGTAAGAATAGGGGTAATGCCGGTTTTTCTGCACCGGCAAAAGGCTTATATTTGG
>JBGTEN010000161.1:0-11079 GCA_041747755.1 Arenibacter sp.
GTAAGTAGTGGTTCAAACGATATGAACCTTTTCATATCGCTAGTTGAGTTGTTCGCTAGTTTTTCCAAATCTTCGTTCTCTGTTCTGGTAATTTATGATTGCCTCCACCAAATGGTGCTCTTTAAAATCCGGCCAAAATACATCAATAAAATATAATTCTGCGTATGCTATCTGCCAAAGTAAAAAATTACTTATTCTATGCTCTCCACTGGTTCGAATTAGCAGGTCTACATCTGGTAAATTATGCGTGTAAAGATGGTTATTTATAATGGTTTCATCAATATTTTCGGGAGAAATTATATTATTTTTAACTTTGATACTTATCTCTTGCACAGCGTGTTTAATTTCCTCTCGGGCACCGTAACTTAGGGCTAAAGTTAAAGTCATTCCTGTATTTTCATCTGTCTTGTGTATGACTTCACTGAGTTCTTGATAAGCCTTTATAGGTAAAGACGCTATATTCCCGATAGCATTTAATTTAATATTATTCTTATTTAACGTTTTTAACTCTTTCTTTAATGAAGAGACTAAGAGCTTCATTAAAGTATCTACTTCAACTTTGGGGCGTTTCCAATTTTCTGTAGAAAAAGTATACAAGGTAAGATAATCAACACCTATTCTGGCACAATTTTCAACTGTATCCTTAACGGTTTTTACTCCATTTTCATGCCCAAAAATACGTAATTTACCCATTTTCTTTGCCCACCTGCCATTACCATCCATGATTATAGCCAGATGTTTAGGTAATTTACTCTTTTCTAAAGTTTCAATAGTGTTCATACAAAAGTTACTCAAAACAATCGGAGCAGGGCTTTCTTCCAAAAGTATAGGTTAGTGTTACCCCTGAAAAAACATACCAATCGTCACTAAAAATGTTTCCAAATCTAAACGATTCAAAGTTAGAGTTTTCTGGGTTACTAGCGTCTAAATTATCGGTAAAAGTATAGCGGGCACCAACCTCTGCTCCAACAATCAAAAACTGATTTAATCGAGCTTTAAACCCTACTGTCATGGGTATGGCCATTGCCCCGTCTCTTTGATTTAAATTCTGAAGTTGCCCGGCGTCAAAATAATTATAGTCATACCTAAAATAGGTGAGACCTGTGTATAAATAAGGGGTGAAAGCCGATCCCAGTCTATGCAAATTATACTCCACAAAGTTAAATTCTAATCCGGCAGATGCCTCTAAAATAGAATTGTCCATAATATATCCTCGTTGTTGTCTTGAAGATAAGTCTGACTTATTATCATCTGCTGTGAAATTTCCGTAAATCATGCTTGCCCGCCAGGCATAGCGTTTGCTCTTATTCCATTTAAATAAACCTCCGAATGCCGGACCAGATGGTAAGATAAAGTTGGTTCGTCCCACATCGCCAATATTATTAGTTCCTCCCGCAAAAAGACCTATTTCATAGGTTTGGGCATTCAATCTTCCTAAAAAGGACACCACTAGTATAACAATACATAATCTCATTTCCGCTAAAAGTTTGCAAATATAACAATTTCAGTATTTTGAAAAGCCTCTTTGTTATACCATTATTCTTTCATGATAAACATTAATTAGGACTATTTATTGTTTGGCATCAACAATCAATTGCGCCTGTCCTCTCCCCATAATAATTTGTTGCGAAGTGTTTTAAGAAAGCTTTCAGAGTTATACTCAACCATCTTGATATAAAAATTTGCCTTCTTTATGGTAATTTCTTTTCCATTTTGTAAAGTAACTATTCTAGAATCCAAAGAAACTAAATGATTTTCCTCTCTCCCGGAAACTTTAAGACGAACCACTGTATCGTCTGACACCACCAAAGGTCTGGCATTAAGATTATGTGGCGCAATTGGGGTTAAAATCAAAGATTTTGCCGTTGGAGCTATTACAGGACCACCACAACTTAGAGAATACCCGGTTGATCCTGTTGGCGTAGCCACGATTAAACCATCTGCCCAATAGGAGGTTAAATATTCATCATTAAGATAGGTCTCCACGGTAATCATCGATGTGGTATCCTTTCGACTAACCGCTATTTCATTTAAAGCGAAGTTCAAGTCTCCAAAATGCTCTTCAGTTGAACCGGAGCGTATTTCTACTAAACTCCGCTCTACGATACTATATTTTCCCTCAAGAAACTCACTTAAAACTTTTCGTACTTCTTCTTTTTTAAAGGTAGACAAAAAGCCAAGTCTGCCGGTATTTACACCAACGATAGGTATTCCAAGATTTCTAACAAAGGTGATCGCTCTAAGTATTGTACCATCCCCCCCAAAACTAACAAACATGTCAAATGAGGCATCCAAACCTTTTGTCATGGTGAAGGTTGGGTATTTTGGTAAAGGCTTTATCGTTATGAGCGTGTTATAAAACTCCTCTTCAAAAGAAACTGAGATGGAGTGCTTATTAATCTCGTCCAAGAACTCCATAACGTAGTCAAGTGCATCGTTTTGATAAGTTTGACCAAAAATGGCGACTTTCATATAACCTAGACATTAAGGTATTTATCCAAGTAATCGGAACGTTGCTTTAAATCTTCAATGAATTTATCGTCATTATTCCCAAAAAGTATGGTATAATTATATCGTCTAAAAGACTGTATGACTTCATTTAAATTAGATGTACTTATTTTAATGGTTATTTGAACCACATCATTTTGAATATCAGTGATGAACCCCCCTATTAACTTTAGATTATTGCTTTCTACTATTTGTGCTATTTCACTAAATGAATAGTCTTTTATGCCTTTAGCAAGTACTAAAATACCGCCGGGTTCTGTAAAAAATGGGGTCTCTATAAACTGTATAATCACCTCGGTAAGATCATAGTATCCAATTACTTTTTCATCATCTCCCAAAATAGGCAAACAATTGGCTTCATTTCTTGCAAACGCTTCCAAGACATCTAACCATGCAGTGTCTTCCCTTACAAAAAAGGCTTCAAGCTGATACCTGTAATCTTCTATTTTCTTACCACTCTCGTACACCTCTAAATCCTTCTCACTCAGGACCCCTAAAAAGCGGTCTTCATCCATCACTGCAACATGAGAATAGGTATTGGCTTTAAAAAACTGTATAACCCTTTTTATGGAATCATCAATCTTAAATACCGGTATTGTGGTGATTATGTGCGACTGAATCTGCATAGCTTTTTATTATAACGCAAAATACTAATTAAAAATATCAAAAGGCATGCCTAATTTGTATTTTTGCAATCACTTCAAAAGTAATGAGAAAATGACCAAGCTAAGTGTTAATATTAATAAAATAGCCACTTTAAGGAATGCACGAGGAGGAAATATGCCAAATCTCTTACGTACAACTCAAGATATTGAAACCTTTGGTGCACAAGGCATAACCATTCATCCAAGGCCAGATGAAAGACATATACGTTATCAAGATGCTCTGGATCTAAAAAAAGTAGTGACTACAGAATTCAATATTGAAGGTAATCCTAATCAAAAGTTTATTGATTTGGTTTTACAAATAAAGCCCAATCAAGTGACCTTAGTTCCCGATGCGGAAGATGCCATAACCTCTAATGCAGGATGGAACACCATAAAGAATAAGGATTTTCTAATCGAGGTTATTGGGCTTTTTAAGAAGGAGGGTATACGTACATCTATCTTTATAGACGCCAACCCAAAGATGGTTGAAGGTGCCGCTCATACGGGTACAGATAGGATTGAGCTATATACGGAAAGTTTTGCTGAGGATTTTGCCCAGGGAAATATGCAGGGAGTAGACCCATTTGTGAATGCGGCACAAATTGGTCATGAATTAGGGTTAGGCATTAATGCCGGTCACGACTTGAATCTGGATAACATTGCGTTCTTTAAAGCTAAAGTTCCACATCTTTTGGAAGTGTCCATAGGACATGCGCTCATCTGCGAGTCTCTTTATTTTGGTCTGGAAAATGTTGTAAATATGTATTTGCATAAACTAAAATGATGAATCTATTACATGCTACTGTTTTGGGGTCGGGAAGTCCTTTGGTAATTCTTCATGGATTTCTTGGAATGGCAGATAACTGGAAAACCTTAGGCACCCAATATGCCGAAGCGGGTTTTGAGGTTCATTTAGTGGACCAACGCAATCATGGGAAAAGCTTTTGGTCTGAGGATTTTAGTTATACCTTACTGGCAGCAGATTTAAACCGCTATATAACAGAAACGAAAATAGGTGAAGCCATAATTCTAGGGCATTCCATGGGCGGTAAGACAGCTATGCAATTTGCCTGTACAAATACAGAAAAGACTAAAAAATTGATTGTTTGCGATATAACACCCAGTTATTACCCGCCACACCATGAAACTATTATCCAAGCTTTGAATAGTCTTGATTTAACTAGCATTTCTTCCAGAGGGCAAGCAGACTCAGCTTTAGAAAGCCAAATTTCGGATTATGGTACAAGGCAATTTCTACTTAAAAACTTGTTTTGGGTAGAAAAAGGAAAATTGCAGTTTCGTTTTAATCTGCAGGTTCTTGCCGCTAAAATGGAAGAAATTGGAGAAGCCCTAAAGCCTGATTCTTACTTTAATGGCCCTACGCTATTTTTAAAGGGAGATAAATCCAATTACATTAACGAAGAAAATTATAGAGATAGTTTAAAACACTTCCCATATGCTACTTTGGAAACCATAGAAAATGCCGGGCATTGGTTACATGCAGAAAATCCAAAAGAATTTTTTGATAAGACGATTAATTTTATGAAGTCCTGAAAAAATAGTGCTATTTATTATGCATGCATAATTTTTTTGTCCTTTGTATTGCGAGTGTCATAATTTTAACTAATTTTGAAAGTAACCTTTATTTTACGGTTGAAACTAAGATTAACTCAAATATTCTTACATGAAAAAGCATTTAGCGTTACTTGCAATTTTTGGACTTCTTTTCATTTCTTGTAGTGAGGATGATAATGGGGTTGATCCGGGTCCGATTACTCCCGAACCCATAGTTTACACGCCAGGTTCTGCCGATTTTTCAAAATACGTCTCCATAGGAAATTCGCTAACTGCGGGTTATTCTGATAATGCCCTCTTTATCAATGGTCAGACGGCTTCCTTTCCCAATATGCTTGCCTCCAATTTTGAATTGGTAGGTGGAGGTGAATTTAAAATTCCTTTTATGGCTGATAACTTAGGTGGAGCTTCTCTTGGAGGGCAACAGATACTTGGAAATCGACTTTTTCTAAACTTTGCCTCAGGATCTCCGACACCTACACCTGTCAGCGGTACTGGAACCACGGATATTGGAACTACATTAACAGGTCCCTTTAATAATATGGGTGTTCCGGGGGCTAAAAGCTATCATCTGGTTGCGCCGGGATATGGAAACTTGGCAGGGGTATCCTTGGGTTTGGCCAATCCTTATTATGCCAGATTTGCCTCTTCATCCACAGCTTCCATTATAGGAGATGCAGCAGTTCAAAATCCAACCTTTTTTACGCTTTGGACAGGAAATAATGATATTTTGGGTTATGCACTTGCCGGAGGATCCGGGGTAGACCAAACAGGTAATTTTGACCCAAGTACTTATGCCGGTAATGACATTACCGATCCAAATGTTTTCGCAAATGTTTATAATGGTTTGCTCCAAACCCTAACAGCTAATGGCGCAAAAGGAGCTGTTGCTAATATACCGGATGTCACGGCATTACCTTATTTTACTACCGTGCCTTTTGCACCGCTAAGCCCAGAAAATCCTGCCTTTGGACCGCAAATTCCAACCCTTAATGCTACCTTTGCTCAGCTAAATCAAGTTTTTGCCTTTTTGGGTGTTCCGGAAAGATCCATAACCTTTTCTGAAACAGCGGCCAGCGCTTTGGTCATAAAAGATGAATCCTTGCCTAATTTATCCGCTCAGATATCCGGAGTACTTCAGGCGGGAGGGGCAGATGCGGGAACAGCAGCTGTTCTTGGTTTTTTATATGGTCAGGCCAGACAGGCAAATGCTAATGATTTAATTGTTTTTACAAGTCAGACTATAATTGCCCAGTTAAATGAAACAGCATTTGCCACTTTACAGCAATTAGGCTTACCTCCTGCCACGGCGGGTCAGTTGTCTATTAATGGAATTACTTATCCGTTAGAGGACCAATGGGTATTAACACCTGATGAACAGGAAAGTGTTACTATCGCAACAGCGGCCTACAATCAAACAATTGCTACATTGGCAACACAATATGATTTGGCTTTTGTTGATGCCAATGCGTATTTAAATGTAGTGGCATCTACCGGAGTTCCTTTGTCAGATGGAAGCAGGGTGAGATCTACCTATGGTACCGGTGGTGGCTTTTCCTTAGATGGTGTTCATCCTACTCCAAGGGGTCATGCACTTATCGCAAATCAATTCATCAACGCAATTAATTCAAAATTCGGGTCTAATTTACCTGGGGTAGAGCCCTTAGATTATACAGGTCTTTATGTGAATTAATATAAAATAAAAATGTATTTTTAAAGGCATCAATTTCCATTGGTGCCTTTTTGTATAAACCCTTTAATTTTTATCTTATGAATCTCATTTTAAGAATTCTTTTAAGTGCCATTGCAGTAGTAATTTTGTCAAAAATACTTCCTGGTATAGGGGTAGATTCCTATACCACAGCGCTTATTGTAGCCGTAGTGCTAAGTCTTTTAAATTTTATTGTAAAGCCCATTTTGGTAATATTAACACTACCTGTTACCATTATTACTTTTGGTTTATTCCTACTTATTGTTAATGCTATTATCATCCTTTTGGCGGATAGGCTAGTAAGTGGTTTTCAAGTAGATGGCATATGGTGGGCGCTACTTTTCAGCCTCTTATTGTCGTTACTTCAATCTTTATTTTTTTCACTTTTAAAAGACGGGAAGTAGTCTTCGATTTAGTGTTTTTGATTCCCCGATCTAAAAACTTGTTGAACTTGGTAAAATGTATTATTTTTGCCTCCCATTTATTTATGCAAAAGATACAGGTATGAACATCACAAAAGAGCAGATTGACGAATTAAATGCAGTAGTAAAGGTTGCGGTTTCCAAAGACGACTATCAGGATAAAGTAGATCGTATTCTAAGGGATTACAAAAAGCAAGCCAACATACCCGGTTTCAGAAAAGGTCAGGTCCCTATGGGTTTAATCAAGAAACAGTATGGCAAAGCTGTTTTGGTAGATGAAGTAAACAAACTTTTGCAAGATAATCTTAATAAATACCTTACCGAAGAAAAACTGGATGTTTTAGGAAATCCACTTCCAAAACAGCAAGATAATTTTAATTGGGATGGAGAAGATTTTGATTTCGAATTTGAACTAGGACTTGCCCCTGCTTTTGAAGTGCCATTAAAATCTAAAAAACCTATTACACAGTACAAGATTATTGCTGATAAGAAAATGGTAGATGAACAAGTAGAACGTATTCAAAAACAATATGGAAAACTTGTAAATAAGAGCATTGTTGGTAAAAATGATGAATTGCAAGGGATTTTTAAAAATGAAGAAGAACAAATAGAGAATAAAGCTGTACTTGAAATTACCAAACTTAAAAGCAAAAGGGCCATAGAAAGTTTGTTAGGTAAAAAGGTTGGAGATAGCGTGTCTTTAAAAACAAAAGGGTTATTAACGGAAGATTATTTGTTGTCCAGCGCTCTTGGAATTTCGAGAGAAAAAGCTGAAAAACTGGATATTGAAGTGAATTTTACTATTGAAGAAATTAACGAAAGAGAGCCGGCTAACCTAGATCAGGAATTGTTTGATAAGCTATTTGGCAAAGATGTTGTTACTTCCGAGAAAGGATTAAAAGAAAAAATTAAGGAAGATTCTGAAAAGCAGTTTGAGCAGCAAGCAGAGCAAAAATTATTGAACGATATTACCGAAAATCTAATTGAAAATACCAAATTTGATCTTCCGACAAGTTTTCTTACTAAATGGATTCAAATGACAGGTGAAAAACCACTGACCGAAGAGGAAGCTTCAGAAGAGTACGAAAAGTCAGTTAAAGGTCTTCGCTATCAATTGATTGAAGGTAAGATTATACAGGAAAATAACTTACAAATACAGTTTGACGAGCTTAAGGATTTTGCTAAAGGTTTTATTAGAACCCAAATGGCTCAATTTGGACAATTAAATCCAAAAGAAGAAGAATTAGACAGTATTGCGGCTAGAATACTCTCCAATAAGGAAGAAGTAAAACGTTTGTCAGAGCAATTGATGAGCAAAAAGCTCCTTGATTTGTACAAGGAAAAAGCCAATTTAAAAATTAAAGAAGTTACCTATGAAGACTTCGTTAAAGAAGTTTACGGGTAGTTTTCCAAGAATAAAATAATTATCTTTACATGCCGGAAAGTTTATTTTCGGCATCTTTTTTTTACTAAAAAATTGACTATTATATGGATTACGGTAAAGAATTCAAAAATTACGCTATAAAACATCGGGGTATAAGCAGCATGTATTATGATGATATTGTGAGTACCATGAACCCCTTAGGAATGACGCCCAATATTATTGAGGAAAGACAATTAAATGCCATTGCTATGGATGTTTTTTCCAGATTGATGATGGACAGAATTATTTTCTTAGGCACCGGGATAAATGATCAAGTGGCTAATATTGTTCAGGCGCAGCTCTTATTCCTAGAAAGTACAGATGCAAATAAAGACATTCAAATCTACATTAATTCTCCGGGAGGAAGTGTTTATGCAGGATTAGGTATTTACGACACTATGCAGTTCATAAAACCGGATGTGGCAACCATTTGTACCGGGATTGCTGCTTCTATGGCAGCTGTTCTTTTGTGTGCAGGACAAGCAGGAAAACGAAGTGGTTTAACACATTCCAGGGTAATGATTCATCAACCCCTAGGTGGTGCGCAAGGACAAGCCAGTGATATTGAAATTACGGCGCGAGAGATCCTAAAGTTAAAGGATGAGTTATACCAAATCATTGCAAAACATGCGGGTCAGACTTTTGAAAAAGTTTCGGAAGATAGTGATCGGGATTATTGGATGAAAGCCAATGAGGCCAAGAAATACGGAATGATTGATGAAATTTTGGTGAGGGATAAATAGTATGAAGTTAAAATACAACGCTATAAGAAACTGCCTAAATGTGTTCAAAATAAACCAAAAAACAGATTCTTACGTTAGTATATATGAAATACCTTTGGGGGATTAATTAAACGAAGTGATGTATTTCTTTGGGTGATATCCCCGGATAGTGATCGGGATGATTCATGAAAAACAATAGCTTTGAATAGATGAAAGTGATATAAGAAATGGCAAAAGAAAATTTAGAATGCTCCTTTTGTGGTAGAAAAAAACCGGAAACCAATTTGCTAATTGCCGGTTTGGATGCACATATTTGTGACCGTTGTATAGAGCAGGCTCATGGCATAGTTTCTGAAGAGTCTAAACAAGCCAAAAACAATGATTTAAGTTCTGAATTGGTATTAAAAAAGCCAATGGAAATTAAAGAATTTTTAGACACTTATGTAATAGGACAAGACAGAACTAAAAAAGTAATGGCTGTTGCGGTCTATAACCACTACAAAAGATTATTACAGACAAGAGCTAAGGGAGATGATGTTGAAATTCAAAAAAGCAACATTATCATGGTAGGCCAAACCGGAACAGGAAAAACCCTAATGGCTAAGACCATTGCTCGTATGCTAAATGTTCCCTTGGCGATTGTGGATGCTACTGTCTTAACCGAGGCCGGGTATGTAGGTGAGGACGTAGAAAGTATTTTAACACGGTTATTACAGGCAGCGGATTATAATTTGGAAAAAGCCGAACGTGGTATCGTTTTTATAGATGAGATTGATAAAATTGCCCGTAAAAGTGATAATCCATCCATAACCAGAGATGTATCCGGGGAAGGTGTTCAACAGGGACTTTTAAAATTACTGGAAGGTACTGTCGTTAATGTTCCTCCCAAAGGTGGTAGAAAACACCCAGATCAGAAATTTATAGAGGTAAATACGGAAAATATCCTTTTTATTGCGGGAGGTGCCTTTGATGGTATAGAACGTATAATTACAAAACGCCTTAATATGCAGGCGGTTGGTTACAGTGCATCAAAGGCTGATGATAATTTAGATAATTCTAACATTCTTCAATATATTATTCCAAAAGATTTAAAAGAGTTTGGGCTAATTCCTGAGATTATTGGAAGATTGCCAGTGCTTACTCATATGAACCCATTAGATGCTATTACCTTACGCGCTATTCTTACAGAACCGAAAAACGCCATTATAAAACAGTATGAAAAATTGTTTGAGATGGATGGAATACAATTTAAAATCACAGAACAAGCTCTGGATTATATCGTTCAAAAAGCTATAGATTATAAGCTTGGGGCAAGAGGTCTTCGCTCGCTGTGTGAGGCTATTTTCACTGATGCTATGTTTGAATTTCCCAGCAGCGGAGAAACAGAGTTTAAAGTAAGTAAACCTTACGCAGAAGAAAAATTATCTTACGTTACTATTAAAAAATTAAAGGCAGTATCTTAATCCTGATACTGCCTTTGTATAACCTTGCCCAGTAATTCTTGGCAAATTTTCTTAATAATTTTTTCGTCGGTATATAGTTCATGTCCAAAACTGGAAACAACCTCCATTTTTAAGCCCATTTTTTCGGTCCATTCATTTGAAGGTCTATTTTCATCATATTGCCCAAAAATTATTTTAGCAGGACATGATAAATATTTCGTTTCAGAAATTATACCGCTTGAGGATACTGCATATAAAGATTTCACCGGTAAACCTTGAAGGGCTGCTTTGTAAGCTATTGTTCCACCTATTCCAAAAGCCAGATAGTGACTAGATATTGTTTCCCTTCTCAACAGGTGTTTAGCGGCAATTTCTACGCCTCCGTTTTCAAATTCATTATGAATAAACTCCGCTGTGTTAATGGTCACATCTACGTTCGCCAGTTGCTGACAATCATAAAAAACAATGTCAAAATATTGCTGTAAATAACCAAGATAAGAAGTAATCCAAAGGCCTCTTTTTGAGCCCCACATGTCCGATAAAATAACTAAACGTTCTGCCATAATTTAAGTCTTTAAGTATAGTAGGTTAAATTTTGACTGCAATTTGAGCATTTAACGTCTTACTTC
>JBGTEN010000162.1:0-5442 GCA_041747755.1 Arenibacter sp.
CAGCCCTACAAACAATTAGGTCTTATTGCGGCAAATGTGTATCAGGATAATGTACGGTATGATGATTTAATCAAACTTGTAAAATCAAAGAAACCGGATCTGCTCCTTACCATGGAGACCAATCAACGTTGGGAAGATGCGCTGCAAGCATTGGAAATAGATTATGTACATCATGTAAAAGTTCCGCTAGACAATTATTATGGGATGCATTTATACTCTAAAAGGCCCATACTCCAATCAGAAATAAAGTTTCTGGTTAATGATAATATTCCGTCTATTTATGCCAAAATCGACTTAGGAGATAGTTACACCATAAATCTAATTTGTTTACACCCTGAACCTCCTAGTCCAACCGAAAGGGATACCTCCAGAGATAGAGATGCAGAGCTAATGTTGGCAGGAAAATGGGTCAGGGAGCTTACCGGACCAACCATAGTTTGTGGGGATTTAAATGACGTCGCTTGGTCCCGAACCACCACCTTATTTAAAAAGATGACTGGTCTTATTGATCCAAGAATAGGAAGAGGATTTTATCCCACATTTCACGCTGAATACTTTTTTATGCGGTTTCCATTAGATCACTTCTTCTACACAAAGGATCTGGTTTTAGGAGAAATGAGCCGATTACCTTATTTTGGTTCAGACCATTTTGCCATGTTCTATAGTGTGTTTTTAACCGAGAAAGAAAAGGAGATACCCAATCCTAAAATTACTGCAGAGGAAAAGGAAGAAATAAATCAGTACATAGAACTGGTTGAAGAATAAATTAGTATTTCAATCACCTTAATCTCAACAGAGTTGCTCTGAATTACCATCAAATTTATAAGTACATAAGTTACTTTAAACCAATTGTTTAGTTTAAAGTTATTTAAAAATTTTGTACCTTGAGAAACCTAAGTATTGAACTGATTTTAAAAATAGCCCTAAGCTTTCTTTTTAAACTATAAGCTGTTCAATTTTGATACTAAGTTCTTGAAAAAACAAAATAAAGCGTCGGGGAAGCAGAAAACCGTCTAGAGTATGCTAACTATATACCATTCCAAATTATGCCCAAGTACGTTATTGAAAGGGAAATCCCCGGAGCCGGAAAATTGACTTCCGAACAATTGAAGGCAATTTCACAAACTTCGTGCGGAGTATTAAACATAATGGGACCTCAAATTCAATGGGTTCAGAGCTATGTCACCACAGATAAGATTTACTGTATTTACAATGCACCCAATGAAGATATGGTTCGGGAGCATGCAAAAAAAGGCGGATTTCCATCTAATGTTGTTAGTAAAGTCGCAACAATAATAGACCCTACCACAGCAGAATAGTAACTTTTCTTTTCAGGACTTAACCAACTTTTAAAATCAGCTTAGCTGTAAGGATATCTTGTATGCTATCTTCAAAACAAGTAATCTTTTCCTAAATAAATACTGATTAAACACAACTCCATTTGTATTAAAGGGCAAAGAATTTAACGCTTTGTGCAAATTGATAAATTCCCTTTGAATTCCAATTTTTCTTTTATTGCCAGCGGAGAGAATAGGAAGCTTACTTTAACTGCAGTACTTTCAAAAGCAAAAAATATCCAATTAGCAATCTTCTTTTTCTAATATAAAGTTACTTGATTACACAACTACAATGCTTATCTGTACGCTCACATACAATAATGATTAGCCCACAACAAAAGTAGTTTAAAGACTACAAAAAAAACTTCATTTGTATATCATTTTCAAACCCAATCTTTTGAACTTAAACTTTATTGAATCATTTATGATTAGTAGATTATCTATGAGGGCGCTAAAATGCGTAGAAACACAAGACCTCTTAACTATCCTATGGTACGGTTCACATTTAAATAGTTCCTGAATTTATCCTTTTGGTATCTACTCTAATTAAACACAATTTTAAAATAATTAAAAAACCCCGAACAGTCTTTAAATAACCTATTTTCTCCTAATTAAAGCCAACTAAATGCAAACAAGTAAACCTACCCTCAACAGGAAAAGAATAAAATTCCAGCCACCCACCATAAATTTCCTTTTTGGTTCTTGGGAAAAGTATTTAACAAATTTTAAAATTTTAATAGCATTAACAGGATTTCTGCTTTCATCCATTGGTTTAAATGCTCAAACCAATTTGGAGGCAGTAACCTTTGGATCCGGAAAATTCGTAGCAATAGCCTCTAATGGGGAGTTGTTAAGCTCATTGGACGGTGTAACATGGACCTCTTTGCCGGCTCCATCAGGAAATTGGCAAGATATTATTTATAGCAATAGCACATATGTGGTGGTTGGTACAAATAGCGCAATGACCTCACCGGACGGAGAGAATTGGACCATACGTACTGTACCCGACGGTAGCTGGGTTTCTGTTGTAAGCAATGGTACTTTATTTGTTGCCTCTGCTACATGGGGCTCAAATTATGTAATGACATCACCGGATGGAGAAACGTGGACTGTAAGAACGCCTGCATTTGCCTGGTCGCACGATGATCTTGCTTATGGCTCAATTTCAGGAGTAGATCGCTTTGTAGCGGTTTGCCAGTTTGGACGGGGTTGGATAGCTTCTAACCCAACGGGCACTTGGTCACAAATTAACCCAGGTGCTATAGTGGACATTCGAGCGGTTACCTTTGGTGATGGTAAATTTGTCTGGCTCCAATGGGGCGGGTCAGGAACGGTTTATTCTGGGGTTTCTAACAATGGAACAAGCTTTACTCCTTACGCCTCAGGGGTTGTCAATGAATGGAATTCTATAGTGTTTGGAAATAACGTTTTTGTTGCAGTGGCTTCCGGTGGAACTAATGCCAGAGCAGCTTACTCAGTAAACGGACAAAGCTGGACCTACGGTATCGGTGTAGAAGCAAATTCATGGCAAAGTGTAGCATTTGGAAACAATACTTTTGTAGCAGTAGCCAATACAGGGGAAAACCGAATTATGTATTCCACTGACGGTATATCTTGGAATCATGATGTTATTTTACCTATAGTTATTGAAGCACCAACATTAACTTCAATTTCACCAACAAATACCGTTGCGGGGGCTTCGATTATTTTAACAGGAAGCAATCTTGAAAATGTTACACAAGTTCAAATTGGAGGAGTTAACGCTACTTCATTTACAATCGATTCTGCCACCCAAATAACAGCAGTGGTTCCTGTAGGTGCGCAGTCAGGAAGTGTTTCTGTTACTAACGTTACGGGAACCTCCAATTTATCAGGATTTATTTTGAATTCTGCTCCTACCGATATAATACTTTCCTCAGATATAATTTTGGAAAATAATAACCTAAATGATGTAATTGGCATATTTTCTAATACAGATGCTGATGGTATGGATACCCATTCTTATAGTTTGATATCTGGTACTGGAGATACAAATAATGCGGATTTTACTGTATCCGGGAATAGTTTGAGAGCCAACAATATATTTGACTTTGAAATACAGAGCAGCTATACCATCCGAATTCAAGTTCAGGATAATTTGGGTAATGTATATCAAAAAGCTTTGATGATTAGTATTGAAAATGATCCTGATGAAGATAACAACGGTTTTATAGACGGCGCTTTTGTGACAATATGGCAAACAAACAGTGTCAATGAAATGATTACGATACCCACGATAGGCTCAGGATACAGTTACTTCGTGGATTGGGGAGATGGTACTTTGGAAAACGGCTTCACAGGGAATGCCAGCCATACATATGCCAATGCAGGCAATTATACCGTAAGCATATATGGGAGTTTCCCAAGAATTTATTTTCAGGGAGCCTCCGACAGTGCAAAGTTGTTAGCCATATCACAATGGGGAGATATTTCATGGACATCCATGAACGGTGCTTTTAGCGGATGTCTTAACCTTACTGTTCCTGCAAGTGATGTTCCTAATCTAGCAAATGTAACAAACATGGAAAACATGTTCTTTGGAGCATCTTCTTTTAATAGTGATATCGATTCCTGGAATGTTAGCAATGTGCAAAATATGCAGAATATGTTTAGGGATGCTAAAGCTTTTAATGGAGAAATTGGCTCTTGGAATGTGAGTAATGTATCAGCTATGGGAGGTATGTTTTTTGGAGCAGAAGAATTTAATCAGTATATAGGTTCATGGAATGTAAGTAATGTTTCGAGTATGGACGCTCTATTTTTTGGCACAATAGCTTTTAACCAAGACATAGGAGCTTGGAATGTAAGTAATGTAACAAACATGCACGCCATGTTTCTGGGTGCAACGAGTTTTAATCAAAATATTGGATTATGGAATGTTTCTAATGTTACCAATATGGGCTTTATGTTCGAAAGAGCATCTTCTTTTAATCAAGATATTGGCTCATGGAATGTCAGTAACGTTACTCAAATGCGCAATATGTTTATTAGAGCCACCAACTTTAATCAGGACATCGGTGGATGGGATGTAAGTAATGTTAGGGATATGCAGTTAATGTTCTTTGAAGCAATCAATTTCAATCAGAATATTAGTTCCTGGGATGTAGGTGAAGTAATAAGTATGGAAAATATGTTTTTGGCAGCGGCAGCTTTTAATCAGGATATTGGCTCGTGGGATGTGAGTAAGGTCACTTCAATGCAAGCAATGTTTGACAGAGCAGTGGCTTTTGACCAGAATATTGGTTCTTGGAATATATCTAGTGTAAGTAACATGGCAAATATGTTTCATGGGGTAACGCTATCAACTTACAACTATGACCAATTGCTTTTGGGGTGGAGTTCCCTTTCTACTGTGCCCTCAAATATAACTTTTTCAGGTGGTAATAGCGCTTATTGTACCGAAGAAGCTTCTAGAAATATACTCACTAGCAACTTAGGGTGGACAATTACGGATGCCGGACAATGTGATTCTGATAACGACGGTATAATCGATTTTTTAGACCAATGTCCTAATACCCCTTCAGGCGAATCTGTAGATGCCAGTGGCTGTTCAGAAAGTCAAAAAGATGCGGATGGTGACGGTGTGAATGATGCTTTGGACCAGTGTCCTAATACCCTTTCGGGTGAAGTTGTAGATGCTAACGGTTGTTCTGACAGTCAAAAGGATTCCGATAATGACGGTATCAATGATGCCTTAGATCAATGCTCAAATACCTCTTCAGGAGAAACGGTTGATATAAATGGCTGTTCTGATAGTGAGAAAGATACAGATGGTGATGGTGTTAATGATGCTTTAGATCAATGTGCCGCTACTCCTTTAAATGAAATGGTAGATGCCAATGGATGTTCTACAAGTCAAAAAGATACAGACGGTGATGGAGTTAGTGATATCCTGGATCAGTGTCCAAATACCCCTTCCGGAGACACCGTTGATATCAATGGTTGTTCTGATAGCCAAAAAGATTCAGACAATGATGGTGTAAATGATGCTTTAGATCAGTGTCCCAATACCCCAATAGAAGCCAGCGTTGATATCAATGGATGTCCTATTGCAACCTTAGAACCC